>PXTN01000108.1 GCA_003022565.1 Bacteroidetes bacterium QS_3_64_15
AGAGAAAGGGTTGGCCCACCTCTCCGAGGGGTGAGGCGTTCTCGTGGATTGAGCCCTTCGATGCTGAGAGGTGTGCTCTGTCGTCGGGGAAATAGGGATGGGCGTCTGGCCGCGAGAGTCCTGCATCGTGGCTTGGGCGCATGCGCGAGCGGGGAGAACCGGGGGCTCGGTGACCCTGCACATTCACTCTCTCGACAAAGGCCCGCTCTTACCTCTGCTCATGATTGACCGCGGTTCTGCTCTTCTTCTGAGTGGACTTCTGGCCGTTCTGAGCCCGGGACTGGACGATGCCGGGGCGCAGGACACGACCGGGGCCGTGCCGGGGACGGTCCTCGCACGATTCGACGATGCCCGGGCCCTGGCGGTCGATCCGCGGGGCCGGCTCTACGTCGCCGACGCCGCCCGAGACGTGGTCTCGGTACTGAGACCGGGAGGCCGGCAGAAGATGGTGCTCGGGGGATCGGGAACCCGAACCGGGGAGTTTGACACCCCCTCCGACGTGGATCCAACGAACGGACAGATGATTCTCGTTGCCGACACCTACAATGACCGGGTGCAGCGCTTTTCGGAAGAGGGGCAGTATCTCGAATCGCTCCCCATCGGACGGACGGATCGCAGTGAGGGAGAAGGATGGAGCTTCCAGGATGAGCGAGACGGAGCGGCGGTGCGGGGCAACGGGCGGCCCGTCGCGGTGGCACAGGACGATGAGGGGACCCTCTTCGTCGTCAACGAGCGCCCCCGACAGCTCCTGACGTGGAGCGACCTTGGCCGCCCAGGCCGAGTTCGTGAGGCGGGGGACGATCGGCTCCAGGCCCCGGTCGCCCTCGCGGTGGGGGACAGTCGGCGCGTCTACGTGGCCGACGCCGAGAAGGACGCCGTGCTCATGTACGATGCGTTCGGTACGTTCCTGCGGCGCGTGACGCTACCGCCCCTCCCGAGCGTGCGGGCCCTCACCGTCCGTCGCGGGCGCCTCCACGTCGTCTGTGCTGAGCGGGTCCTCGTCTGGGACCGACAAGAGGGCCTCGTGGCGGAGCATCCCGTCGACCTCTCCGAGCCGCTTGTGGACGTGGCGCTTTACGAAAATCGCCGGTACGTGCTCACCCCAACGCGCCTGCTCCGTCGAGCGGGGTGGTAACGCCGGGATCGTCCGCTCTATATGGATGTTTGTGGAGCTGCAGAGTGGGGGGCTCCCCTGTCACCAGTGTCTGCCGGATTTCCACTTCGTGCGTCGCTCTTCGCTGCTCGTTCGGGCGCTTCTGCTGTGTGGATTGGGGGGACTCTACGGGGGGGAAGCGGTGGCTCAAGACCCACAGCCGTCGAGCCCCAACCACCGTCGGGACACAACCCATGTCTTGTCGAATCCCGATCGGTACCGTGACACACTCGACACCTTTCAGCCCCAGCCCTATCAGCTGCGGCCCTTCGTGCTGCCGGGCAGTGAGCGAATCTGGGTGGGGCCCACCCGGCTCGATACATCCAAGTACCGGCTCGATGCACGACGAGGCCGCCTCTGGATCGGTCGGGACGATCTCCTTGGGGCCCGCGACACACTCGTCGCCAGCTATCGGACGTATCCATTCGCGTTCGAGGATGTATACCGCCGCCGGGCGCCCGACACGAGCGCGACCCCCGACTCTGCCACCGTGGCGGTCGTCGAGGAAAACGGGGACGAGTCCACCGGCTTTGATCCGTTCGAAGGGATCGACATCCAGCGGAGCGGCTCCATCTCGCGGGGCGTGGTGGGCGGGACGCAGCGGGACGTGAGCGTGGAGTCGGGGCTGCGGATGCAGCTTCGGGGCGAGGTGGCCGACAGCGTGTTCATCCGGGCCCTCCTGACCGATGAGAACACCCCCATCCAGCCGGAGGGCACGACGCAGCGGCTCGACGACTTCGACCGCGTGTTTTTGGAGATGGAGGCGCCGCAGGGCACGGCCCGCCTCGGCGACGTGGACGTGGACCTCGACGGGGGCACGTTCGGCCAGTTTACCCAGAAGGTGCAGGGGGCATCGGTTGAGAGCGACGGGCTGGGGACGGGCGTCGGGTTGACGAAGGGAACGGTCACAGCGTTTGGGGCGGTGAGCCGGGGGCAGTTCCGCACGCAAGACATAGAGCCGAGGGACGGAGTGCAAGGGCCGTACCGCCTGCGCGGCAATAATGGGGAGGAGGCCATCATCGTCATCGCGGGGTCGGAACGGGTCTTTCTCGACGGGGAACGCCTCACGCGGGGCCGAACGGAAGACTACGTTATCGACTACACCCAGGCCGAAATTACCTTCACCAGCAACCGCCTCATCACCGACGACCGGCGCATTACCGTCGAGTTTCAGTACTCGACCACCCAGTTCACCCGCACGCTCGTGGGCGGCCAGGTGAGCGCGGGGGCCTGGCGGGGCGAGGACGGAACGTCTCGGCTCAACGTCGGCGCGACGGTCGTGCGCCAGGCCGACGGGCGCGACTTCCAGACGGCCTTCGACCTGTCCCGTCAGGATTCGCTTCGCCTCGTCCGTGCGGGCGACAGGCAGGCGGTGCGGAGTGGGGCCCGGCGCGTCGAGTTCGATCCCGAGGCGCCGTTCGTCCACTACCGGCGGGAGCCCATCACGACGCCGGGGGGAGAGCAGGACACGATCTTTACGCCTCTGGAGGAGGCGCCCCCGGCGGGCACCCCGGTCTTTCGGGTGCGCTTCACGCGGGTGGGGGCAGGCAACGGGGCGTACGAGCGGGCCGGTCAGGAGACGAACGGGGTCGTCTACGAGTACGTGGGTCCGGGCGACGGGGCCTATTCGCCCGTGCAACCGCTCCCGGCCCCGACGAGGCAACGCCTGATTGACCTGACGGGATCGATCGAGCCCATTCCCGGCGTCGAGATGTTCGGGGAGTGGGCGGGGTCGTTAAACGATCAAAACCGGTTTTCCGATCTCGACGCGCAGGATGACCGGGGACGGGCCTATTCGGCGGGCCTCCGGCTCGATCCCCTTCGACTGGACGCGGGTTCGGTGTTTCTGGGAACGGTGTCGGGGCAGGTCCAGCGCCGCCGCCGAGGGCAACACTTCGTAACATTCGACCAGACCCGGCCCATCGAGTATGGGCGGAAGTGGAATCTGTCCCGGGGGGGCTCGGGCCTTCCGGCTCGCCTTCGCGATCGGGGGGGCGAGACCGTGGACGAGGGGCAACTGACCCTCGACTGGGGCAACGGATCCGCGCTGGAAGCTGGGGGAGGGCGGCTGCGCGTGGGGTCGGCCTTCGAGGCGTGGCGGCGACGGGGCCGGCTCTCCATCCAGGAACCAGGATGGCCCCGACTGTCTCTCCGAACCCTCTCCATCACCAGCACCGATCGTGCCGCTCAGATCGACGGGGCCTGGCTGCGACAGGAGGGGACGGTTCGGCAGCCTTTTCTTGACGGCCGCATTGAGCCTCGGATCGTGGTCGAACGCGAGCGGCGGAGGCAGCAGGTGCGCGGCACGGACAGCCTCACGGCCGAGTCGTTTCGGTTCCTGGAGGTCCGGCCCGGCCTCTCGTACGAGCACAGGGCACTGCGGGCGACAGGGAGCCTGGAGTACCGGACGGAAGATGGCGTCGCGGCGGGCTCATTTCGGGAGGCCTCGCGGACGTGGACGGCCCGGACCGAGGTGGCCTACGATCCGGACGTGCCATACCGAACGTCGGTTCAGGGGGGCGTGCGGCGCCGGCACGTCACCGATTTTTTCCAGCAGACCGAGCAGCGGCGGGAAACGGAATCCGTCCTTCTAACGGTTGAGGGGCAGGCTCGGCCGCTGGACCGCGCGGTCGACGCCCGGCTGTTCTACGACGCCGCCACCGAGCGAACGCCGATCCAGCGCGAGATCTTTGTGCAAACGACACCCGAACGCGGTCAGTTCTTCTGGCGCGACGAGAACGACGACGGCGTGCAGCAGATCGACGAGTTCGTTCCGGAGACGACGCCCAACGAAGGGCGATACGTGCAGCGGTTCGTGCCCTCGGATACGCTCGAATCGGTGGTCGACCTGCAGGCCCGCACCCGCCTTACCCTGCGGCCCCGGCGGTTGTGGAAGGGCGACGATGCGTGGTGGAAGCGATGGCTGAGCCAGGTCACGACTGAAACCCGGGTTGAGGTCCTGGAGCAGAGCCGGACGGAGAATCCCACCGAGATCTATCGGCTGGATCTGGAGCAATTTCGGCGCCCGGGGCACACGATAGATGGGTCGCTCCGGCTGGAGCAGCGGGCGGAGGTGTTTCGGACGCAGCGGGACTACGGGGTCGACGTCTCTTGGCGCCAGGTGCGGGGCCTCACCGAGCGGGCGGCCGGATCCGAACGCCAGTTCCTGAACCGGTGGACGGTGGAAGGCCAGTTCCGACCGGCGTCGGGCTGGGGGGTGACCCTCACCGGGACCGCCGAGCGGGACCGGGTGCAGAGCGAGGCGTTCGATGCGGCCCGCAGCTTCGACATCCGGACGCTCCGGATCCGCCCGAGCGTCTCGTACCAGCCGGTGCGGACCCTCGACCTCACCCTCTCGGGCGTGTACGCTCGGAAGCGAGACCGTGCGAAGGGGCGTCGGGCCGATCTCTACAAACTCCCGCTAGAGCTCACGTGGCGCCGCGCCGGGCGGCTGCGCCTCACCGCCAACGCCGAGGTGGCACGCGTCGATCTCAAGGGGGCCGCCATCGGACGGGCCCAGTTCGAGCTGACGGACGGCCGCGGGCCCGGCACCTCGGTGCTCTGGGGCCTGCAGGGGCAGTACGCGTTCACCGACAACCTCCGCGCCACCCTGAACTACGACGGCCGCGCCCCCGCCACGACCGATCCCGTCCACACCGTCCGCGTGCAGGTGAGCGCCTCCTTCTGAGCGGCGTCCCTCGATTTTGGAATCACAAGAGAGTCGGAACGCCCGCTGGAGATCGTCACACACGAATCCCTTCGTCTTCAATTACGCTAGGAAGGAATGCCTCGGTGCCTTCCTCAAATTCCTCCGGGGTGTATAAAACAACGTCTACTGGCGTTGCACCGAACACGTCGCGCAAGTCATCACGAATGAGATCGTACCGTTCCAGTTCGTCCTTTTCCTCAAAAGCTGGCGTGACGACTGCGAGGTCAACGTCCGAATCCGGATAGAAGTCTCCCCGGGCACGGGAGCCGAACACATACAGCTCCACTTCAGGGAGGACCCGCTCCAGCCGATGTTTCAGAGCGTAGATCTCGTCCATTGTAGAACCTCCTCAGCGGCAGATTGGAGTAAATTCAGCTTCCGGCCGGTGATCTCGACGCTGGCTCGATCTGGGTATCGGTTGCGAGTGTAGAAAAGTGTCAGGCGATCGGCCGCGTCTTGCACGTCATCGGGAGCCTCTGCTTTTTGTGCCAGAGCAAAGCAGTCATGCGTTCGTTCGAGTCCCTGCCCCAGAGCGATAAGCACTCCTTTCAAGCTCTTCTCCACGGCCTGTTGATACAGAAAGGCCGCGATATCGTTGAATCCGTTCTCATGGTTGAACCGAGCAGCTTCGAAATCTTTCTCTGCTCGCTCAACCCATTCTTCGTGGGCCATAGCGGGAAGAAGATGAGGTCATCAAGTAGCAGTCTCCAGATCCGGCTCCGCAAACTCGTCGTACTCCTCGCGGTGAATCGAGATGCCCGCGTCGCGAAGCTTCTGTTCGAGGGCCTCGTAGCCGCGATCGAGGTGGTACACGCGGAGCACGTCCGTGCGGCCCTCCGCGATCATCCCGGCCATCACGAGCGAGACGCCGGCGCGGAGGTCCGTGCTCATCGCTTTGGCCCCCTTCAGCGGCGCGCCGCCGTGGACCGTGGCCGTGTTGCCGTCCACCTCAATTTTCATCCCCAGGCGCTGGAGCTCCGGCACGTGCTTGAACCGATCGTCGTAGATCGTGTCGGTGACCGTAGCCGTGCCGTCCGTCGTGCCGAGGAGGACCGTCCACTGGGCCTGCAGGTCCGTGGCGAAGCCGGGGAAGGGGGCCGTCTCGATGGACACCGGGCGCAGCTGGTCGGGGCGCGTGACCGTCACGATATCGTCGCCGTAGGAGACGTCAGCCCCCGTCTGGGCAAGCTTCTGTTTGAAGACCGGACCGAGGTGCTCGTGAGTCCCCTCGTGGATCCTGATCGGCGTCCCCGGCTCGCTCGCCGTGGCCGCCATGAGGATGAAGGTGCCGAGTTCAATCCGGTCCGGCGTGTTGCGGAAGGTGCCGGTGTTGAGCCGATCGACGCCCTGAACCTCGAGGGTGCGCGTACCGAGGCCGTCGATCTGGGCGCCCATCTCCTGCAGAGCGCGGCCAAACGCCACCACGTCGGGCTCTGTGGCGGCGTTCTCGATCTTCGAACCGCCCCGCGCCGTCACGGCGGCCAGCAGGAGGTTGATCGTCGCGCCCACGCTCACCGGGTCGAGCCGGAACGTGCCCCCTTCCAGCCCGCCGTCCGGGGTCGAGGCGTGGACGTAACCCTCGTCTAGCTCAATGTCGGCACCGAAGGCCCGCATGCCCTTGATGTGCAGGTCGACCGGGCGGGGTCCCCATGCGCAGCCGCCCGGCAGGGAGACCTTCGCTCGTCCGCACCGTCCCAGCAGCGCACCGAGCATGTAGAAGGAGGCGCGCATTTTCTTGACCATCTCGTACGGGGCCACGGGCGTCTCGAGAGTCGTGGCATCCACCGAGAGGGTGTGGGCGTCAGGGTCGACAGTGACCGACGGCCCGCCGTACCGGATGACTTTCGAGAACGTGCGCACGTCCCGCAAGTCCGGCACGTTGGTGATGGTGGAGGGGCCCTCCGCCAGCAGGGTAGCGGCCATGAGCGGAAGAGCCGTATTTTTCGAGCCGCTCACGGTGAGCGAGCCGTCGAGGGCAGTGTTTCCCCGAACAACGAACTTATCCATGAGAACTGGAGGTGATGAAACAGCAGTACGACACTCGCGGGGTACTGGAATCCAGGGGATCTGGAGCTGGATGAGAAATGCAATCCGCGATGGTTTGTTCGTCGAAAGAGTCCGCCAAACAGGTTCTCAAGACTTCTTGGAGGCAGTACGGAGCTGCCCGAATCAGCGCCCCCGGTCTCGCGTTACAAGCACCGCGTCGGCTTCCAGGCCTCAACCGGATCTGAAAATGGAGCGCGCCTACCTCGATCACGCCGCCACGACGCCTCTCGACCCGGAGGTGTTCGAGGCGATGAAACCGTACCTGCTGGAGGAGTACGGGAATGCGTCCTCCGTGCATCAGTTGGGACGGCAGGCCCGGGTGGCGATGGAGAAAGCACGAGAACGCGTCGCGGCGTGCCTTGGGGCCGAGTCCAGTGAGATCGTCTTCACCAGCGGCGGCACCGAAGCCGACAACCTGGCCCTCAAGGGTGTCCTGCAGGCTGCCGCGTCCAACGGCATCCCGACGGGCCTCGTCACGTCGGCCGCCCAGCACGAGGCGGTCCTGCGCCCCGCCGAGCGCCTGAAAGAGCAGGGGCACCCCGTCGAGATCCTTTCGCCGGACGACCACGGGGCGGTCTCCCCCGAGCAAGTGGAATCGGCCATCGATGACCACACGGCGCTCGTGTCGCTCATGCACACGAACAACGAGATCGGGGTTCAGACCGACATTCCGGCGGTGGCGGAGGTGTGCCACGCCCACGACGTGCCTCTGCACTGCGACGCCGTGCAGGCGGCGGGCCTGCAGCCCCTCGATGTCGATGATCTCGATGTGGATCTGTTGTCGATGTCGGGCCACAAGTTCCACGGTCCCAAGGGCGTGGGCGTGCTGTACGTTCGGAACGGTGTGGACCTGGGGCCGCTCGTGGAGGGGGGCTCGCAGGAGCGGGAGCGCCGCGGCGGCACCGAGAACGTGCCCGGCGCGATTGGGCTGGCCGAGGCCCTGGAGCGGGCCGTGTTGGACGCTGAGGAACGGGCTGAGCGTCTCTCCCGCCTCCAGCGACACCTCGTCGACGGGCTCGACGACGCGGTGCCCGGCCGCTACGTCCTCAACACGCCACTCGGCGAGGCGCCCGTGGCTCCGCACGTGGTGAACGTGGCGTTCCCGCCGGAGGAGGAGCCGCTGGACGGTGAAATGCTGATCCTGAACTTGGACATGGGAGGCGTCCTCGTCTCCGCCGGGTCCGCCTGCACCAGCGGCGCGCTGGAGCCGAGCCACGTCCTCACGGCCCTCGGCCTCGATCGGCCCACTGCCTCCGCCGCCGTGCGCTTCTCGCTGGGGGCGACGACGACCGAGGAGGAGATCGACTATGCCCTCGAAACGCTCCGCTCTACGCTCCAGCGAATGCGCTGACTCTGCCTTCCGTCTCGCTCGGACCCAGTCTGAATCGGGCTCCCGGATTCACGTCGCCTCGGTCCTTCAATTCCACTGTCGAATGGATGCTGCGCTCCTCGTCTTCGCGAAAGTTCCCCGACCGGGACAGGTCAAAACCCGCCTCACCCCTGTCTTGTCCCCGTCGGAGGCGGCCCGGCTTTACACGGCGTTTCTTCAGGACACGCTGCGGCAGGTGGCCCGGCTGGAGGTGGACGTGCGGCTCTACGTCGCTCCGCCGCTCCCGGACGAGGGCATCGCCGGGCTCCCCGCAGAAGTTTCGCTCCACGAGCAAGAGGGGGACGGCCTAGGCCCGCGGATGAAGCAGGCCTTCGCGGACACGCTGGAGGGCGGGTATGACCGCGCTATCGTCATGGGAAGCGACCACCCGACGCTCCCGCGCTCCTTTCTTCGACGGGCGGACCGGGCCCTTCGGGCGCCGCGGTCGCTCTGCCTGGGGCCGACCGAGGACGGCGGATTTTACCTGCTGGGCATGAGCGCCTTCTACCCGCAGTTGTTCGACGACATGAGCTACAGCCACTCGCAGGTCTTTGCCGACACGCTGACGCGGGCCGGACGCACGGACGCAAACCTTACGGTCCTCCCGCAGTGGTACGACGTGGACACCCCGCAGGACCTCGATCGGATGCTGGTCGACCTGGAGGCCGGAGATCCCGACGCCCCGAACACGCGTCGGTTCACCGACCATCTTGACCTAAAGGCCCTCCTTGCGAATCACCCCGCCAAATCGTCGTGATTGTCTTGCGGGTCTGGAATGGTTCCCGTGGTGTGCACCCGTGAAGCAGCTCACCGCGGACCTCCGCGTTTGGAACCGCTTCCAAAGTCTTGTACGTTGTGTGGTCACTTCGGTCCGCCCTCCCTTCACTCACAAGTCTGGCACACACCATGACTGACCAGGCCCTTCCCTCGTCCCACGCCGGAGACGGCTCGCCCGACGCCGAGCTGGGCACGTTCAAAACCCTTGAGCAGTTCATCCTCGAACGGCAAGACTCCATTCCCCACTCGACCGGCGCCTTTTCCCGCCTCCTGCGCGACATTAGCCTGGCAGCCAAAATTGTAAACCGCGACATGCGCCGCGCCGGACTCATCGACATCTACGGCAGTACCGGCAAGACAAACGTGCAGGGGGAAGTGCAACAAAAGATGGACGCCCTTGCGCACCGTGAATTCGTGCAGGCGCTGCGTCGGGGCGGCGAGTGCTGCCTCATCGGCTCCGAGGAGCACGCCGAGGCCATTCCGCTGAGCCGCATCTCGGAGGAGGGAGACGGGAAGTACATCGTGCTTCTGGATCCGCTCGACGGGTCGTCGAACATCGACGTGAACGTGTCAGTGGGAACGATCTTCAGCATCTACCGGCTGCCGGAGGGCTACGATAAGGAGACGCCGGATCCCGAGGCGGCGCTCCAGCCGGGGACTGAGCAGGTGGCGGCTGGCTACATCGTCTACGGCTCGTCGACGATGCTTGTCTACACCACCGGAAACGGGGTAAACGGCTTCACGCTGGATCCTTCCATCGGAGAGTTTCTCCTGTCGCATCCGGACCTTCAAACCCCCACCCGCGGCCGCCGCTTCTCCATCAACAGCGGCTACTACCACTCCTTCGAGGAGGGCCTGCGAGAATACCTGGACTGGCTGCAGCAACAGGACCTCGAAACGAACCGGCCCGCCAAGACGCGTTACATCGGCTCCTTCGTGTCCGACTTCCACCGCAACCTGCTGAAGGGCGGCATCTACATGTATCCCGCCACCGAGGGCAGTCCCAACGGGAAGCTCCGCCTCATGTACGAGGCGAACCCGATGGGCTTCATTGTCGAGCAGGCCGGCGGGGTCGCCTCGGACGGACATACCCGAATCCTGGAAACGTCTCCCGAAAAGCTTCACCAGCGTACGCCGCTCTTTATTGGGAGCGAGAAGATGGTGCGCCGGGCCGAGGCCTTCTTGCAGGGCGAGCCGGAGCGGGTGGGGGCATAGGGAGAACGGGCGAGTGGGGGCGAATCAGAGGTTGAGAGCGAGAAGAAGCATAGCGGCGGCGAGCCGACCAAACGCGTGAACAAGTAATTCCTAATAAGATCTCACCTCCGGAACCTGTTTGGCGGATTGCCGAGACCCGTGCTGAGCTCAACAGAAAGCGCCGGTCAGCGTCTTGTGAGTGAACCAACAGCTCACAAGACCAACTCAGAGCGATGGTCTCCCGGAAGCCTCCCGATCAGTATCCCTCTGACCTAAACGATGCAGTCCGGCCCCCGAGCCGGAATCTTCGGCGCTCGAAAGAGGCATTCAAAACCGATTCGGAGCGATTGGTAACGTGCATAGCGATCCTCGATAATTGAGATAACTCGGAAGGACGGGGCTCTTTATTGCGAGAATTCGAACGTGCCTG
>PXTN01000109.1:0-10519 GCA_003022565.1 Bacteroidetes bacterium QS_3_64_15
CGCGTGCTCCAGCTCGGCGGCGGACTCCACCACGCCCGCGAGGAGCGGGCCTCCGGATTCTGCGTCTACAACGACCTGTCCGTGGCCATCGACGCGCTGCGGGAGCAGGGCCTCCGTGTCGCCTACGTGGACGTGGACGTGCACCACGGGGACGGCGTCCAGTTTCTGCATTACGAGGATCCCGAGGTGCTCGCCCTGAGCCTCCACGAGACCGGGCGGGCGCTTTTTCCGGGCACCGGGAGTGTAGACGAAGTTGGCAAAGGTCTCGGCAAGGGCTTCTCCCTGAACGTGCCGCTAGCCCCGTTTACCGGGCCGAACAGCTATCTCGACGCGTTCGAGCGCGTGGTGCCGCATGCCCTCCAGCACTTTCAGCCGGACGTGATCGTGGCCCAGTGCGGGGCCGACGCCCACTTCAGCGATCCGCTGGCCGACCTCCTCCTCACCACCCAGGCGTACGAACAGATCTTCCGCCGCCTCCTCGCCCTCGCCGACGACCACGCGGACGGGCGGCTCCTCTGCACGCTCGGCGGGGGCTACCGGCTCGACGCCGTGTCGCGGGTCTGGGCGCTCCTTGCCCTGCTCGTCCAAGGTCACGACTGGCCGGAGGCGCTGCCGGAAGACTACCGCGAGCGGTGGCAGGCGCACCTCGACGATCCGCTCACTCCCACCCTCCACGACCCCGATCGCTCCTTCGAGGTGGACCGGCAGTCGTCGATTGAGACTCAAAACCGCCGGGCCAGCGAACAGGCGTTAGAGCAGGCGGCGTCCCACTGGCAGCATGCGTAGGGGGAGGCGCGCTTCGATGGGCTCCACGGCCGGCAGCCCGCAATTGATTGAGGGGAGAGTCGGATGCAACCGATCCGCGAATCGGGATGTACTGCGTCCGTCGGCCTGCGGCCTCGTGCGGGCAAGGAGGCGAGAAAGCAGGAATGGAGGGAGGCGAAATACCTCCACGCGTTCGTTCTTCCAAACCTCCGGCCTTGAACGACGCTTGCGGACTCCGCATCACACGCTGTACTGGTCCGGCAGATCGTTTTCGTAGAGCACGACGTCGCCGGGCTCGAGACGCTGCTTGAGGAAGGTCTGGGCGTCGGAGAGGGAGGAGAAGGTTTTGATCCGCTCGTCCGGAAACTGCGCGGCCGAGAGCCCCGCCTGGATGGGCGCCGTCTGGTCGTCCCCGATGAGCGCCACGAGGTCGAGGTCGTGCCGGGCGATGAACTGGCCAAGGGCTTCGTTCTCGTCCCACTGCCGCTCCCCGAGCTCCACCATGCCCGGAGTCACGATCACGCGGCGGCCCGGGCCCATCTCGCTCAGAATCTCAACCGCGTTGCGAGCCCCCACGGGATTCGAGTTGAATGCATCGTCGATGATCGTCACGTCGCCACGCTCGCGGAGTTGAAGGCGATGCTCAATGGGCTCCAGGCGCCGGGCCGCGTGGGCCATCTGTCGCAGTCGGAGGCCCATCGAGCGCCCGACAGCCACGGAGAGGAGGACGTTCAGAACATTGTGGCGGCCCAGAAGCCGTGTCTGAAACGACGTTGTCGTCCCCGTGTCGTCCGTCACGTCAAAAGAGGTGCCGCTCGTGTCGTATCGAATGTTGGCGGCGGTAACGTCCGCGTCGGGATGCGCCTCGGTCGACACGCGCCACACGGGTTCCTGTGTGCGCTCAGCCATGGCGGCCACGCGGTCGTCGTCCACGTTCAGGATGGCGGGGCCGTCCGAAGGCACCCGCTCGACGAGCGTTCCCTTCTCGGCCGCAATGTTGTCCTGCGTCCCCATCGTTTCGAGGTGGGCCACCCCGACGGTCGTCACGACCGCCGTGTCCGGCTCGGCAATGTCGCAGAGCTCATCCATGTCCTCGGGGTAGCGGATGCCATACTCCAGCACGAGGACCTGGTGCTCGGGCTTCAGGTGCTCGTTGACGGCGAGGCAGAGTCCCATCGGCGTGTTGTACGAGCTCGGGGTGGCGTAGACGTTGTACTTTTGCCGCAGGAGCTCGGCGAGGATGAATTTGGTGCTCGTCTTGCCGTACGAGCCGGTAATGCCGACGACCGTCAGGTCCGGACGCGCGCGTAGTCGACGCCGGGCTTGGCGCTTGAAGCCCTTCTGAATGGCGGTTTCGACGGGGTGCATGAGCCCGGCGCCAAAGGCCACCCAGAGCGGCGCCCCGAGGTCGGCCACGAGAAAGCCCCCAAGGTACCACAGCACACCCGTTGGAGTGCCGAGTGTCCATCCGTACAGCCCGCCAGTGGCGATTGGGGCGAGGGCGAGCACACCCGTGGGAATGGCCAGGCGCGTCATCCGGGCCGTGAACGAGAGGGGCTTCTTCTCCTGGTCGCTCCGGTAGCGGCGCGACGAAATGAAGGTCACCGTCCATGCCGGCAGCGCGGCGAGGGCCATCCAGGCCGGGTCGACAACCGCGGTGGCAAGGCCGCCCAGGAAGAGCACGGCGGCGCCTACCCCATGAGAGGGCCGGACAATCGTAGAGGCAACGTGATCGGCCAGCCAGCGCCCGTACCGGTCGAACTTGTAAGTCTCCAGTTGAAAGATGTGGAGGAAGAAGCGGACCCGCCGTCCGGCTCGCCATCCGGCAAACAGGGTGGCGAGAACACCGAGAAGGAGGAGTGCAGTCGTCATGCTGCTGGGAGCAGATGGTGAAAGGCTACCGGCTCCATCGCTGATCGCTGGAGCGACTCGCCCACCAACATCAGACGCGCGGCGCGCCCCTGCAAGACAATGTCCAGGGCTAACCTACGAGTTTTCCAGGAAATGCCGGAGGCCGGACAGCACCGGTTCGGGCTGATCGAGGTAGCCGAAGTGGCCCGCCCCCTCAAGCTCCACGAGACCACAGTCGTCAATGGCCGTTTCCATCACCTCCATCTGCCGGCGCGAGACGGCGTCGTCCTCCGTGCCCCAAAAGAGCAGCGTCGGGACCTGAATCTGGCGCAACTCCCCGTCGAGATGGTAGTTCACAGTTTTAACGAACGTCTCTCGCATGATGCCCTCCTGGGCATTGTAGTCGGCGGAGCCGAGCAGGCGCCAGACGAGCGAGTGGCGGAGCCAGTCCTCGACCGGAGGCTGGACGGACGACGGAAGCGCCTGCACGGGGGCCTTGAGGGCCGTCGCGAGGCCCGACCGCAGATGATAGGCCCAGGAGCGCTCCGGCTCCACCCCGGACGGGCTGATGAGGGCGAGCCGGTCGATTGAAGAGGAGAAGTCCGGCTGGCTGGCCATGTAGAGCGCAATCCGCCCCCCATTCGAGTGTCCAACGACCGTGACACTCGACTGAATGCGAGTCCGGATGTAGTCGCGCAACACTTGCGCGTGCTCGATTACGCCCCATGGCTCAGGGGGTGGGGGCGAGCCTCCGTGGCCCGGTAGGTCTACGGCATAGGTCCGATAGGCATCGGACAGGCCTTCTGCGAGGGGGCGCATGTCCTGGAGGCTTCGTCCCCAGCCGTGTAGCAGAAGGAGGGACGGAGCATCGGAGGACCCTCGGACTTCGACGTTCAAATTGTAATCCGCCACAGAAACGCCGAACGTCGGGTGAAGAGAGGAACGAGACGGCTGCTTGGGAAACCATCTGTCTGTGGGGGCGTTCCGGCAAACGAGTATTGTCCCGTCTTCCGGCTTCACGCCAAGTCTCAATCCGTGCGGTCATCACGGCCCCGAGTGTTTTCGGGGAATTCCTCACCGACGTGAGGACCCCTGCTTCCTCACAATGAAGCCGCGGGTCCGGTCGACATCGGGCCCTGCGGTGCAACGTGCGGTACGGTTGTCGAAGGGCGACGACAACACCCACGGGGCTTTTTGGGGGAAGGTACAAAGACTTTTCCGCTTCCGATCCTGTAGGCAGTGGATGCGTCTCTGAGTGCACGGTCCCCTGGTAGGAAGCTGCGACGGGCAGGGGACATCCGTTTCGATGTCGGTCCCGCCTGCTGACTTCCAAACCTGCAACTAGCAGTCCGGCTTTGAGCATTCTCCTGTCTGGAGTTCTTCCGTCTGCTCGTCTCTCCGAAAGAGCAGGATTTCCCGAACGCATGGCCCGACGATCGGGCACCGATCAGGGCCCAGGATCAAATTCGGCATTGGGGAATGGCCCGCGTTCGAGGAAGCCCCGCTCCCTCGCTTCAGTGTCACGAAGTGGGAGGCTCGTTGAGATTGCGTCATGCAGGCGAGTCTAATCTGGAGGGGACGCTCATGCCGTCTCCACATTGCGTATTGGCAAGGGCCCTCTGCTAACGGCTCTTGTCGGCTTCATCATTCATTGTAGAGAACCGAATTCATTGTAGAGAACCGACTATGTCAGAAAACGAGAACAAATCATTTCGTAGGCTTCTCGAGCTCATCGGCGAAAAGAAATACGGCTTCATGCGCGAGCTGCGGCCGGCCCTGCCGAAAGATGAGGACGATCCGTTCATGCCCCCCCCTCTTATCGGCAAATTTAACCTTCGAGACGGGGTGGTCATCGAAGGGGACCTGAAGCCGGGCCGCAAGGGCGGCATGCAGGTCGGATGGATCGACACCGTCATGGGACTGCCCCCCGAAGAATGGGCCCAGCTGAAGGACTTTGACCAGGGGGCGAGCGTCTACCCGGATGAGAAGCTGGACCTCATCACCAACCCCGACGACGAGTCGATGCGCGTCCTCGACCTTGTTGCCCCACTCGGCAAAGGACAGCGGGCCCTCATCGTCTCGCCCCCGAGAGCGGGGAAAACCATTCTGTTGAAGGACATTGCCGCGGGCATTACGGAGAACCACTCCGAGGTCGAGCTCGTCGCACTTCTCGTGGACGAGCGTCCCGAGGAGGTCACCGACTTTCGCCGCACCACCGAGGCCCAGGTGTTTGCCTCCTCCAATGACCGCGGCGAAGACAACCACGTGCGCGTCTCCACCCTGGCGATGGAGTACTCGAAGCGGCTCGTCGAGACGGGCAAGGACGTCGTTGTCCTTCTCGACTCTCTTACCCGGCTGGGCCGAACCTTCAACCTCTGGGTGGACGGCAGCGGACGGACCCTCTCCGGCGGCCTTGACGCCGAGGCGCTCAAGGTGCCCCGCCGGATCTTCGGGTCGGCCCGAAACATCGAGGGCGGCGGCTCGCTCACGATCATCGCGAGCGCCCTCGTCGACACCGGGAGCCGGATGGACGAGGTCATCTTCGAGGAGTTCAAGGGCACCGGCAACTCCGAGATCGTGCTCGACCGCGAGATGGCCGACAAGCGCATTTTCCCCGCCGTCGATCTTCGTGAGAGCGGCACCCGGAACGAGGAGCGACTTCTCGGCGAGGTGCGGCGCAAGAAGCACAATCAGCTGTTCCGCGCCCTCAACTCGCGGGCGCCGATTGAGGCGATGCAGGCCTTGCTCCGTCACCTGCGGAACAGCCCCTCAAACGCCCACCTCTTGAACGAGCTCGTGCCGGAGTGATGGACGAGGGAGGTGCCGACGTTTGATCATGGGAGCTTCGTCCTTCGACGGGGCCGAATCCGGCGTTGAGTACCGGGGGCATGAGAAGATGAGTCATGAGGGGATAAGGCATGAAGGGATGAGTCATGAAGGTACGGGTCACGAGGGGGCACGAGGTCTTCGGAGAATGCAGGGAGGAGCTGCACGCTCATTAGACACCGGTGAGTGACGTCAAAAGGGGTTCGATGAGGCACCGGCCCTGGCTGGCGGAGCAGGAGACGGCCAGGGCGGTCGGGAAAAGTGTTCGGAACGGAAAGGGGCGTTATGAACACCGGGGCCAATGTGTCTGGAGAGTGCGTGTACTCTTCAGTCAATCCCCATTCTCATGGCGCCCTCCGGTTCCCCCCCCGACGACGCCTCATCCACCGACACGTCGGAAGAGCCCGCCCTCCTGTACCACGTCCCCATTCACGAGTGGGACGAGTCGGACCAGCCGCGCGAGAAGCTGTTGAAGCACGGCCCCACCGTCCTCTCCGACGCGGAAGTCCTGGCCCTTCTCCTCGGCTCGGGCACCCGCACCAACGACGGCCCCGTCTCCGCCGTCGAACTGGGCCGGTCGCTCTTGCAGACCTATGGCTCGCTGCACGCTGTTTCGCAGCGCAAGCCGAAGGAGCTGAAACGCATGCAGGGGATCGGTCCGGCCAAGGCCGCAAAGCTCACGGCCGCATTCGAGGCCGGGCGTCGCGTCGAGTCGCAGCGGCAGCAGGACGAACGGATGCAGGTGACGTGCCCCGACGACGTGGCAGATGCCTACGGCCCGCTTCTGCGCGACCTCGACAAAGAGGTGTTCAAGGTCGTTCACCTCAACACCGCCAACGTCATCGTCGGCGACTATACCGTCAGCGAAGGCGGTCTCTCCTCCAGCGTCGTGGAACCGCGCGGCGTCTTCGAGCAGGCCATCCTCGACGACGCGGCCGCCGTGATCTGTCTCCACAACCATCCCTCCGGCAACCCCGAGCCGAGCCGCGAGGACATCCGCATCACGCGGCAGCTCGTCGACGCGGGCGAGACGATGGGCATTCCCGTCCACGACCACCTCATCATCGCCGGCACCGACCATACGTCCTTGGCGGAACGCGGCGTCATTGATTGAGAATCATTGCTCATTTGTTCATTTGGTCATTGTTCATTTGGTAATTTTGCCGCTTCAATATTTCGACGTTCAAAATGACAAAATGAGGAAATGATAAAATGAAAAATGACAGCATGACCCCAGAGGTGCTTGAGAATCGTCTCGTGGGCTTCGCGGTGCGGATTGGAAAGGTTGCGGACGCACTGCCGGACACCAGACTCGGTCAGCACATCGCGGATCAGATCGTGCGCAGTGGGACCTCGCCGGCACCGAACTATTCGGAAGGCTGTGCTGCGGAGAGCCGAAAGGACTTCGCTCACAAGTTGAGCATCAGTCTGAAAGAGCTGCGTGAGACGAAAACGTGGCTTCGAATCATCCGGAAGGCAGATTTGCTTCCCGCTCAGCGACTCCGCGCCATCACCGATGAGGCCGATCAGCTCTGTGCGATCTTGTCACGCTCCATCCATACCTCGCGGGAGAAATAGTAGCAGGAACGACAGCTGCGATTCCTCGCACGCAACAGAGGAATCGGTTCTGACTCTCAGTTTCCGCTCTCAGTCTGTATTCTTCTCCACGTAATCCTTGACCTGTTGCTCTAGGAGCGGGAGAGGAAGGGCACCGTTCCTCAGCACCGCGTCGTGAAAGTTCCGGAGGTCAAACGCGTTGCCGAGAGCAGTTTCGGCCCGGTCGCGGAGGGCGCGGAGTTTGAGTTCGCCCATCTTGTAGGCAAGGGCCTGCCCCGGCCACGCGATGTAGCGGTCCACCTCGTTTGCGACGTTCGTCTCGGTGAGCGCCGAGTTGTCGAGCATGTAGTCGATAGCCCGCTGGCGCGACCAGCCCAGGGCGTGCATCCCCGTGTCCACGACGAGACGGAGGGCACGCCACATCTCGTAGGAGAGCCGCCCGAAGTTGCTGTAGGGATCGTCGTAGAACCCCACCTCCAAGCCCAGCCGCTCGGCGTAGAGCGCCCATCCTTCCACGAAGGCCGTGAAGTTAGTGTGACGGCGGAAGGGCGGTAGATCGTCGAGCTCCTGCTGCACGGCGATCTGGAGGTGGTGCCCCGGCACGGCCTCGTGCAGGGAAAGCGCCTCGATCTCGTAGAGTGGGCGGCTCGGTAGGTCGTGCGTGTTCACGTAGTAGACTCCGGCTCGCGTGCCGTCGCCCGCCGGGCGCTGGTAGTAGGCCGTGGTGGTGCGGGGGGCAATGTAGTCCGGCACCTCCCGAATGCCATACGACATGCGGGGCAGTGTCTCGAAGAGTTCGGGCAGCTTTCCGTCCATGCGCTTGAGCACGTAAGAGGTTTCCTTGAGAAGTTCCTCGTCCGAATCGGCATAGAACTGATCGTCAGTCCGCAGAAACTCGACGAAGCCGTCGAAATCGTCGCCGTATCCGTGCTGCTCGACGATGTTCATCATCTGCTCTCGAATGCGCCGGACCTCCTGTTTGCCCGTCTCGTGGATCTCCCGGGGCGTGCGGTCGAGGGTCGTGTGGTGGCGCACCTTGTGCGCATAGTAGGCCTCACCGTTGGGCAGCGCCCCGGCCGCGATCGTGTCGCGGGCATTCGGAATGTAGGTTTCGGTCATGAAGCGGAGGAACGACTCGAAGCCCGGCACCACGGACGTGTCGATGGCAGCGGTCCCGGCCTCGCGCAGCCGCGTGCGCTCCTCCTCATTGATGCGGTCGGGAAAGTTGTCGAACGGGCCGTACAGTTCGCTCTCGGTCGGATCGTCGACGACCTGCGGTCGGATCGTTTCGTCGGCGTCCTGCAGGACGACCTTGGGCAGGGCGTATCCCTCGTCGAGGCCCGTCTGCATGATCTCGATGTGCTGCTGGGCATAGCGGTCGAAGGCGTTGAGGCGGGCGATGTAGTTCTCGTAGTCCGCCACCGTGTTGAGGGGCACCCGATCGGGCAGCTGGGGGAACGAGACGTGGAAGCCCGAGCGGTTCGTGATGGGGAGCAGGTAGGAGCGATGCTCCAGCTCTGCGATGCGCCGCTCCCGGACCCGCTCGAAGAGATCGTAGTTGAGCTGGTCCTTGGGAGAAAGGGCCGCACGGTCGATGTCGCGCAGGCGGTCCAGGAAGGTGCGCTCCCGTTCCAGACGCCGCTGCGCGGCCCCCACCGAGACCGTCGGCAGTTCGTCGTTGTACTTGTGGACGCCGACCGAAGTCGCGAACAAGGGGTTCTCCGCGAGGCGAAAGTCCCAGGCGTCCTCGAACAGTTGGTGGAGTCGGTCGGACGGATCGTCTTGAGCGGTGGCGGTGAGCATTGGAGCGAGCGAGAGTATGACGGAAATCAACAGTCCCAAGAGCAATGTCCGTTGCGAGCGAGTCATGGGTTGCGAGTCGCGAGTGAGGGGCACAAGTGAGTGAGGGCGATAGATCGTAACTTGAGGGCAGAAAGCACTTCCGCTCTATCAGTCGGCATTTTAACATACGATTGCCCTGCTTTCAACGGCGCTGCGTTGCATCCAGCGAAAGCGGTCGGTACCTTCCGTATCACTTGCCGAATACCAGCAGTTCCGCGTTCGATTTCATCCACGTCTTGACGCATCATGAGCGACGATCTCTTCGACACCATCGTCTCCCTCTCCAAGCAACGCGGCTTCATTGTGCAGTCGTCGGAGATCTACGGCGGCCTCAGCGCGACCTACGACTACGGACCGATGGGGGTGGAGTTGAAGCGCAATGTGAAGGAGAAATGGTGGCAGTCGATGGTGTACCAGAATGACGACATCGTGGGGCTCGACGCGGCCATCATGATGCACCCGAAGACGTGGGACGCCTCCGGCCATACCGAAGCGTTCAACGATCCGCTCATCGACGACAAGACCTCGGGGAATCGCTACCGCGCCGACGAGCTGATCGAGGACTACATCCGCGACCTACGAGAAGAGGGGGAGGAGGAGCACGCCGAGGAGGTCCACGAGCGGCTGGTAGAGGCCCTGAACGCGGGCGACGACATGAACGACGCGCTCCACGCGATCGTCATGGACGAGGAAATCCCCGCGCCCGAGTCCGGTGCGTTCGACTGGACGAACGTGCGGCAGTTCAACCTCATGTTTGAGACGAAGATGGGTCCGGTCGACGGGCAGACGGTCTTTCTCCGTCCCGAGACGGCGCAGGGCATCTTCGTCAACTTCCAAAACGCCCGCGAGCCGGCGCGCCTCCACGTGCCGTTCGGCATCGCTCAGATGGGCAAGGCGTTCCGCAATGAGATCGTGGCCCGGCAATTTGTCTTCCGCATGCGGGAGTTCGAGCAGATGGAGATGCAGTACTTCGTGAAGCCGGGCAATGAGCTCGACTGGTACGAGACGTGGAAAGAGCGCCGGATGGCGTGGCACGAGAGCCTCGGCATCGACGCGTCGAACCTCCGCTTCCACGAGCACGAACAGCTCTCACACTACGCCAATGCGGCGGTCGACATCCAGTACGATTTCCCGATTGGGTGGAAGGAGTTGGAGGGCATCCACTCGCGGACCGATTACGACCTGAGCCGGCACGAGGAGTACTCCGGCAAGAAGATGTCGTACTACGATCCGTGGGAGGAGGAGCGCTACACGCCGTACGTGGTAGAGACCTCCACGGGGCTCGACCGCACGCTCTTTATGCTCCTCTGCGATGCCTACTACGAGGAGGAGGTGAAGGGCGACACGCGCTCGGTGCTCCGGTTTCACCCCGAGGTGGCGCCCATCCGCGCCGGTATCTTCCCGCTCGTAGACAAGGAGGGCCTGCCCAAGATCGCGCGCGACATCGAGGACGACCTCAACCAGCACTTCAACGTCCGCTACGACGACCGCGGCTCGATGGGCAAGCGCTACCGCCGCCAGGACGAGGCCGGCACGCCCTTCTGTATTACCGTCGACTTCGACACGCTCGACGACCAGACCGTCACCGTGCGCGACCGCGACACGATGGAGCAGGATCGCGTGGCCATCGACCAGCTCGCGACCTACATTTTCGACCACACCCGCAATTGGGAGGCGG
>PXTN01000109.1:10645-17529 GCA_003022565.1 Bacteroidetes bacterium QS_3_64_15
TTCCTGTGGAAGCCGCTGGGAGCAGACGAGCGGTTTCCGCGGTTCGCAGGAGCGGTCACTCGTACGTGAGGGTTTGAAGCGTACGGAGGACTTGCCGCTTTGCAGCGGCGGCCTCCTCGGCATCCCGAACAATCTGATCTCCGATCCGCACGACCGTCGCCTCGTCCTGGAGCTCCAAGAAGCCGAGTTGTTCCTTGAAAGAGCGGAACGCAACCTCATTGACCCGCACGGGCGTCCCCTTCTCCGCGAGCAACTGCTGGTGCAGGTCGTCTTCGGACAGGTCTAGGTACAGGATGGGAATGTCCTCACCCTGCTCGGCGGAGGGCCGGTAGATGAAGTGGAGGTCGAGGATCCTGCGCCGGAGCCGGCCATTGTCCTGCGTAAACCGGTACGTAATGAAGACGTGCGTCGCACTGGTGAGGGCCAGCCCTTCACCAGAGAGCGCCGCCTCAATCTCCTCAAGCGTAGCGGTCGTGTCCGACTGCGGCGTTCGCTTCGGCGACAGCGCCTGGTCCTCGATCATCGCCACGATGGAGTCCGTCAGTGGGCGCGTCACCAGTTCCTCCTCCACCGGCGCAATCACCTCCACGGTTCGCTGCCACTCAGCCTGTCCAGCACTCTCGGCAGTGGGCACGAGGAGCAAGACCAGACTGAGCGCAGCGAGACGAGGGAAGGACAGTCGTTCAAAGGAGAGCTCAAAGTGCATAAGGTCAGAGAAGACAGGCAGCGTTAGGAGAGGACGAAACCGAACGTGCGGCTGTTTTCGCGGAGGGGGACCGCAATGCGGCTGCCCCGATGGTTGACGCGAACGATGTCTTGAAGGCGAACAATAATTTGATCCCCCGACTTGGCATCGCGGAGCTCGCGGGTAAGCACGAGTTGGCCGTCATTCTCGAGATCGAAGGTTCCCAACTCTTGGCTCGCCGTTTGGCCGCGGCGCAAGTATACGGTGGCGGCGCCCACTTCATACCGTGCATCCTCGGGGTGCCGATTCTTAAACTCCCGGTCGGCTTCAATCTCAAACCGAATGGACGCCCGACGCCGGTCGATGGGGGCGCCGCTCGTGACTTCTCCTTGGGGAGCGAAGACACGAATCTGGGGGCGAGGGGGATCGATAACGGCAAATTCGCGCTGCCCAAGCAACAGGTCGTCCCCGTCGGACCGCGTTAGGTACACGTCGACGGCAACCTCATTGCCCGTCGGACTGACGGGAAGGGTTGTTCCCGATACGGAGCCCCCCGGGCCTTCCACCCGCAGCGACTGATCCTCGATGCCGGGCACCGAGAGCCGAAGCCGGTTCAGGGTGCGGCGGTAGAGGGCTTGGGCCGTTTCGGTCTTGGCCACAATCTCCGGGCGGCGCACCGTGAAGGAGCCCGACACGGGAAAGCGCTGCGTGGCACCTCCCAGCTGAGGAACCTCGTAGTAGGCGTCGTAGGAGACCTGCTTCTGGGTCTCATCCGGCGCCAGCAGATCGGTGGTGTTCATCACCAGCAGAGAGTCGCCCTGGCTCGAGAGGTCGCCTTGCGGGACGAGCTTGGGCTGGAGCTCCCCTTCCCCCTCCTCCTCGGCGGTGGTCAGGCGCTCGGCGGCCAGAAAGGTTCGGGCCTCGAACGACTGGCCGACCATAACCGTCTGATCGCCTACCGCCATCCCTTCGTATTCCGTCACGGCGTACGTCTCTTCGGAAATGTCGAACGTGCTGACGGCGTACAGAAGGATCGGGAAGTACAGTGCCAGCATGACGTAGTACCGGAGTTCTTTCGCGTTGCTCATGGCGGCGAGGAAGAACTATTCGATTCAATCGAGTGTGCAACGGTATCATCGTCATGCCCGTCCGCGGATGATCCGCCCGCAGAGGGGGGGTGGTTGAACTGTTCAAATCGGCGCGTGGCCTGAGCGAACTGTTCGCGGAAGGTGCGCATCACCTTTCGGGTTTCCGCAATCTCCCTGCTCAATCCCTCGGACTCCTCAGACAGTTCGCGCTGGACGCTTTCAATAGATTCCGCAATGGAGAACTGCGCCTCGTGCAGGTCTTGCAGGCCCTCCATATTCGCCCCCAGGGCCTCAGAGTGGTCCGAAAGGTTGTCGCTGGCCTTTTCGAGATTATCGCGGAGTGTGTTGAATTGCTCAAGCACGTCGAGCTCCTCGGCCAAGTTTTCCCGAATCGCCCGAATCTTCTGGGCGAGATGTTCTGCTTCCTGGGTCAGTTTTTCCTCAGCGATCTCCAGTTCAGGAATCGGGGTCTGCTCGGGACGGTCCCCATCGGTTTCACCAGAGAGCTGATCGTCTTCCTCGTCCACGGGCACGTACTGCATTTCTCGCATTGTGCCCATGAGGATGAAGACGAGCGCCTCCCCCATGAACCCGACGAGGACTACAGGCTCCCATGTGACGAGGTACCCAAAGATCTCAGCCTCAAAGGAGAAGATCTTCGCCATCACGCCAAGGATGGCCGTAGCCCCAAAAACGCCAATCAAAAAGTGAGTGAGAGACCATTTGCGTTCAAGCTTGTAGCCGTCGGGGACTTCCATTGGCATGGTACTGAGAGCTGTGGTTTGGAAAGAGGAACGAGAGGGAGATGTCTACCGAAATGATCCGTCGACCGTCGTCGTAAATGTTTCAATGTTTTGTGCGAGGCGCGCCCAAACTGCTCCGCAGAGTGGGCCACTCCGCGGAATGGGGGCTTCCACTCCTAGTCTCTAGTCCCACCGCAGAAGCCAGCGGTGGTGAAGTGGTCTCGAAAGCGGGAGCCGCCAGAGAGTGTTTCTACCCCTTTCTGGGACTACTCGGGAACGTTCCCGGTCTCCGTCGTGTCCTCGGGCGCGTCCCCTGGGTCCAGGCTCGCCGCTTCGCTCGCGCACCGGAATCCAACCTCTACCGACCCCTCGTCTCTCGGCTGCGTGTCGCGCACCCCAACCCCAATGAAGAATGAGTCCGAACTCCAAGCTCCTCCGCGAACTACGCGACGCGATTCCTCTTCGCTCCGGTTGTGAGGATTGAAATCCGACAGATTGTCGTACGATGGGGCGTACGCGTCGCGCGTCCATTCCGCCACGTTCCCGGCCATGTTGTGCAATCCCCACTCGTTTGAAGGGAACGCGTCGACCGGTGCGGTGAAAGCATATCCGTCGGCAGCATAACCCTCCGGCGGATTGAAGTTAGCGAGATAGTCTCCGTTCTGGCCGCGGGTGGTGAGACCATCCCAGGGGTAGACCCGACCGAGATATCCGGCGCGGGCAGCGTATTCCCACTCCGCTTCCGTCGGCAGCCGCTTGCCCCGGGCCTGGCAGTACGCCCGTGCTTCGTCCCACGTGACGCGGATGACCGGATAATCCGAGTAGTAATCGCCCCGGAAATAGACCTCCCAACTCTCCTCGGTGCGAGCCTCGGTCCAGTCGGTGGAGTCGGGCAGGCGTTCCTGCCGCTCATCGGACGAAAGTCGGCTGAGGTAGTCGCGATACTCGGCATTGGTGACCTCATGCCGGTCGATGTAGAATGAGCTGACGGTGATTCGCTTCCGCCCTGCATTCTGGATTGAAAGCGGATCCTCGTCGGTGAGTCCCATGACGAACGTGCCGCTGGGAACCTGAACGGGGTCTTCCTGGCGGGACGTATCGGGAGAAGGGGAGGCATCGGTCGTTTCCGCCTCATCGCTCCAGCACGGAAAGGCTGAAACGGACGCTTCGGACGACGCCTCGTTCGAGGTCTGCGAAGGGCCTCCGAAGTCCACCTTTATTCCAACGCCGAGAAGCTGGTTGGCAGAGTCGAACGGACCGGTAATGCTTCCTTTCGGATCGTCCGTTCTGCTTGATTCGGAGCCCGGCAGATCGCCGAGATTGCTGGTCCCGTCAATCGCGTTATCCGGAAGGACGAGATTGAGGCGCGACTCAACGAAAAGGGAAAGAGAACGGTTCAGTGCAACGTCAACGCCGCCCCCCGCTGAGGGGCCGTATCCGGTGCGCACTCCGCCAAACGTAGCGTTCAGGCCGCCATCAACGTACGGACGTACGCACTGGTCGGAGTCGCCGAAGGTGTAACGGCCAAGGAACTGGGCCGTATAGAGGTTTGTCTCCTTGAGGCCGCTGCCACCGTATCCGGCAATTGGATAATTGCCGACCTGCAGCCCGGCGGCAACGGCAAATGACGGAGAGAACCGGTATCCCAGTTCGGTGGCGTTCGTGAAGGGAACGCCGTTGCCTCGCATGAACTCCTGGAGATCGAGGGGATATCCCCGATTCTGAATTGGGAAGTCCCCGGTGTAATCCGAAGCGCCCACCCCAACCTTCACGAAAAAAGAATTGTCGATGTCCCCGGATTGCGCGGTAGAGGGGACCGCTCCGAGAAGGAGCGTTGCCAACCCAAGGGCAGCGCAGTTAAATGGATTCAGTGCGGAGTCGAAAGTCATGCCAGAAGTGCCACTTTGTGACGAGTTATTCAAGTCAGTATCGCTTCCTATACCAGTGTCGCTCCCCAAGAGGGCCGGCTGCCTGGAGTCGGAAGTCCACCACCGGTCACACCTAAGGTCGTCTCAGTGTTCCGTACTGCGCACGCTGGGAAGAGCGAAGCAGCACGGGAAAATCCAACTCAACGCGGAACGAAGGGAACGGCTAAGTGGAACATTTGCTCCTGATCCGATAAGCGATCCAGATTCAAGGTTCCGTTCAACAAACGGGATCGTAGAGGGCTCATCCCCGACAAAGAGGTTCACGCCTACATGCTAAGTACGAGACGTGGATTACGCCCTGATCGAAGTTGCCGATGTATAGCGGGTAAGGCAATCCAGCCGCAGCAACCATCACAGTGGACAACTTCTATGCCAGTGTCGTGATCTACGGAGGTCCCTCTCCCTGACGATGAGGGTGTCAGAGTGGGCAGCAAGTAAACGAAGGGGAATTGAAAAGCGTCCCTCTACCCCTCTCATTCTCTAACTGGGGGCTTGTGGAAAGCCCTGATTTAAGGTCCTCGTGATTTCTCCGACCGTTTACTCAGAAGTAATGGTCTCTTGGTCCGGAGCCGGGGGCTCCACCCCCCTCTAGCTTCTTCGGGGCACCTTCACACATGCCCAAGAAGTTAACGAGCGTAAGATATACAGGACGTTTGTGCAATATGCAGGACGTTTAAGGACCTTTCGCAACTTTTCCGATTTGAGACCAGTTTTCCGATTTGAGACCAGTTCAACTGGCTCTCCATAGAACGCCTGATTTCCGGTTGGTCACCCCATCCGAGCCGTCATACCGCCGTGCCCATGGCAGGACAGGATTCTCGAACTTGACGAACCGCTTGAGGAAGCCGGTACTTTTCGCGCTCTCGCGTCGTGGGGAATGTTCCCCAGTTCCGAATTGCGTTTCTTCGGCTTGACTCCGGGGGCTCGTGGGGTGAGCGAGCAGGGCGCCAAAACTGAACTGACAGCCGAATTCACAGCGAAGTGCTCCGACAGTACGCCGGAGAATATCTCACAAAGCATCGAACTCGACGCAGTTCTCAGTGGACACTGCCCAATGGAGCCGCTGGTGGAACCGAGCCCGATATCGGATTTACGCGCCGGTCTACGACTGGCTGGCGTGGCCGCTGGAGCGGGGACGACGGCGTGCCATCGAGGGGCTCGCTCCTGCGACGGACGATCGGATTCTGCTGCTCGGAGGCGGGACGGGGCTGGACCTGAAGTATCTTCCTGCTGGGGCACAGGTCACTGTGCTCGATGCGGTGCCGGCAATGATTCGCCGAGCAAAGGCCCGGACCCGGAGGCTCCGCATCACGGTCGATGCACAGGTTGGAGACGCCCGGGCGCTTCCCTTCGACGACGACGCGTTCGACGCGGTGCTGCTTCATCTTTTTCTCTCGGTCGTCTCGGATCCGGAGGCCGTCCTCGCCGAGACAGCCCGGGTGCTTATCCCCGGCGGACGCGCGTCGATCTACGACAAGTTTGTGCCGGAAGGAGAAGCACCCTCGCTGCCGCGCTGTGCGCTCAATCCGGTGGCCCGGGTCTTGTTTTCGGACTTCACCCGGCGGCTCGAACCAATGCTTTCCGGTCCGCGCTTCGAGCTCGTGGAGCATCGGGATGCCGGTCTCGGGGGCCTATACACCGCCTCCATTGTGCGGCTGAGAGCGGAGGCCGGGTCGTGAAGCATGACCGCCCCGGCGCGATCCGCACCCTCTACGCCTTGCCGAGGTCCGATAGCGCGGTCGTCGTTCGGGGTCCACGAAAACCCCCAGCCGGAGGCGAGACCCGACCGGGGCAAGAAGCCGCACCCGATCACAACTCATGGATCAACGCGAGGCCACCGGTGTCCAGGGGTCCGGCAGACATATCGGGCATATCGGGCGCACGAGGGAACCAGGCTACGGAATTTCGATCTAACGGCGCGTGCTCTCCGCCGTCTTCGGGACGGTGATCGTCAGCCCGCCGTCGTCGTAGGTGGCCTCGATGTGCTCTTCGTCCATGGCGTCCGGAAGCGTGAGCGATGTGTTGCTAGCTTTCCGCCTCCCATGCCTACTCCCACGCAGGTCGTCTGGTACAAGCGAGATCTCCGCGTGGGGGATCACCGTCCCCTGGCCACCGCCGCTGAACGCGGTCCAGTGTTGCCCCTGTACGTGGCCGAACCGTCGATCACAGCAGGCGACGACTACCATCCGCGCCACTGGACTCTCACCCGCGAGGCCCTGATCGAGCTCCGCGCCCGCCTGGCGAAACGAGGCCAGCCCCTGGTGGTGCGCCGTGGCGAAATGCCGGGCGTACTCGACGCAATCCGTGAGCAGGTAGGGCCGATTCGTCTCTGGGCCCATGAAGAGACGGGCAATCAGCGCACCTACGAGCGGGACCTGCGCGTCCGAGACTGGGCCGAAGAGCAGGGGGTTCCGTTTACGGAAGTACCTAGTCGAGGCGT
>PXTN01000110.1 GCA_003022565.1 Bacteroidetes bacterium QS_3_64_15
CGTGGCGCAGAATCTCTCCGAGAAGGTGGAGGACGACGAGCGGCGCGAGGCGTTTCAGGTGCCGGACATCCTGCGGCGGCTCGTAGACGAAGGGCGGCTCGGGGAGAAAACGAAGGCCGGCTTTTACAAGAAGGAGGACGGCGAGATCAAGTCGCTCGACCCGGAGACCTTCGAGTACACGAGCGCCGAGGAGGAAGACCTCGACCTCGACTCGATTCAGAAGTCCCGAAAGCCTTCGGGATTGAGCGCGCGCCTCAACGCGCTATACCAGGGCCCCGGGCGGGCGGGGCGATTCTTCCGCGAGACGACGCTGGAGCTGCTCGCGTACAGCGCCAACCGGATCGGAGAGATCACGGACAATCCGGCCGACGTGGACCGGGCCCTTCGCTGGGGCTTTGGATGGGAAAAGGGGCCGTTCCAGACGTGGGACGCGCTCGGGATGGAGACCGTCCGCAACGGCCTGGCAGAGCATGACCTGGAGGTGCCCGCGTGGGTCGACGACATGGACGGGGCGGGCGCGACGTTCTACCGCACGAGAGGAGGAACGCGTACGGTGTACCTGCCAAGCGAGGGCGGGTACGCCCCGGACCCGCGCCCCGACGACGAGCTCGACCTGGCTGCCGTGAAGCAGGAGGAGTCGAACGAGCTCTGGACGAACGACGAGGCGGCCCTGCTCGACCTCGGCGACGGCGTGGCGCTCTACGAGTTTCGGTCGAAGGCCAATACGCTGGGGCGAGACGTGATGATGGGGCTCCGCGAGTGCATCGAGCGGGTAGAGAAGGACGTCAACCTGCGGGGCCTCGTGGTGGGCAACCAGGGCACAAATTTCTCGGTGGGGGCGAATCTCGGTGAGATGGCTATGGCGGCCTCGCAGGGAGCGTTCGACGTGATCGACCAGTACATCTCGGAGTTTCAGGACACGATCCAGCGCGTGCGGTACGCGGAGAAGCCGGTCGTGGTGGCCACGCATCAGCGCGTGCTCGGCGGCGGGTGCGAGATGGCAATGGCCTGCCCGCACCCGGTGGCCGCGGCGGAGACCTACATCGGCCTCGTGGAACTGGGCGTGGGGCTCATCCCGGCGGGCACCGGCACCATGCGGTTTGCGGCGAAGGCGGCCCGCGAGGCCCCGAACGACAACCACAATGCGATTCAGGATCACCTACGCCCGTACTTCGAGACGGTCGCGATGGCGGAGGTGGCGGAGAGCGCCGCGCAGGGGATCGAGATGGGCTTCCTGCCGGACAACACGCGGCACGTGATGCACGAGGACCGTCGCCTCCACGTGGCGACGCAGGAGGTGCTCCGCCTTAGCGAGGAGGTCTACGCACCCCCGCCGGTGATGAACGAGATCACGGTGCTCGGGGAGAAGACGCTATCGACCTTCAAGGTAGCGCTCATGCAGTACCGGGAGGGCAACTATATCACCGAGTACGACGAATTCCTTGCCACCAAGCTTGCGACGGTGATGTGCGGCGGCACGCTCAGCAGTCCGCAGGAGGTCCACGAAGACTACCTGTTGGAGCTGGAGCGCGAGACGTTCCTCAGTCTGCTGGGCGAGGAGAAGACGCAGGCCCGCGTCCAGCACATGCTGGAGCACAACGAACCCCTTCGGAACTGAACGTCGCAACGTGAACCTGTTTGGTGGATGGATATCGAGCCGGGACGCAGCGGCCCGCGTTGCTACGTGAAGGGGATCCCCCGTAGCGAGACCGCAGAATCTCCGCTGCCCTGCCCCCCAGGGGAGACGTATCCCGACGGCCGTCGTGGATGCCTCAGCCGGGGGGGGAGTGAGTCAAACAGTGCCCGGAGCGCCGTCCGGAGATCCCGCGAGTGACTCCTGTTCTTTCCACCGCTGGATTCGGACTTGATCCTTGATCACGTCGAGCGACTGGAGCACCATCGACCGGGCGAGTCGGTTAAGGCGCCGGTCGTACTCGGGACTCATCAGGGCGTCTGCCGAGACCGACGTCACCTGTGCAATGGCCTGATCATTTTCGAACGAGCACACGTCGGTCACCATCTGGTCGACCACGTTGAAGACGATGTCGCTAATGGCGTTTTCGAGGAGGGTGGCCACGGGGCGCCCGATGCCAGGGAGCGACGCGATGGTACTGATTTCCCGGTTTCGGTCGACGGCATCCTCAATCACGCCGTTGAGATACTCTTGAAAGTCCGCCTGTTGGTCCTCGTAGGCGACCGCGGTGGCCTCCTGCAGCCGGTGAGTAACGGCCTCGATGAGGGCCTCTCGCTGCGGCGCAATCACCTCCTCGCCGATGCGTTGGGTGACCTGCTGGCTCGACCGGACCTCGTCCTGCACGCCTTCGATGATGCGCACCGTCACCCGGTCGCTAATTTCTTCGAGCACGATGTCGCGGTACTTCTCAAACGTCTTGTAGAGGTACGTCTCGCGGAGGTCGATGAGCCCGGTGCGCTGCAGCTTCGGAATCATGGCGATGAGGCGAAGCAGGCGCAGCGAGCGGAGCGACCCGACGGGAATGCAGCCAAGCACGTCGTACCAGTGCACGAACGGATAAAAGAACCATCGGTGGTAGCGCTGCCGGTAGATGGCCAGGCCCCAGCGCACGAGAATTTCCACCGCGAAGACGGTGACGAACGCGAGGTCGTACACAATGAAGTGCTGGTGGATCGTCTGGTCGTACCAGGTGTATAACGCGGGGGCGTGGGCTTGCATCTGCGCCTGGACGAAGGGGCTGGCGAAGCCCCAGTCGATGATGATGAGGGCGAGGTTGACGATGATGAGCACCATCATCACCACGTCGACGATTAGGCCCAGCGTTTCGCGTGTCGATCGGTCGGCCATGGCAGGCGAGTGGGGTTGGGTCGAACGAGCAAGATTGGGGAGGCGCGTCCGCTCAGGGGAGGTGCAGTGCCCTCCTTGACCCGGTGTTCTCACGAGAGGCGCAGCGAGGCACAAGAGGCGGTTCACAATGCCATGTGTGCATCGCAAGCGATGCCACGCACCGTCGAGAAGGAAAAATGAGCAGATGGGGCCGCCTCTGACGCCGCAGTAGCGTCCCGTGAGAGATCCGGGTTGGCGCGGAACGAACGTGCTCGAACCGCACTCGCGCGCAATCCTTTTGGTCCGTCATGCTTGACCTTCGCCAGCTGCGTGACCAGCTGACCGATTTTGAGGAGCACCAATCTGAGGAGCACGATCGTCGCGGTGCGCAGCGCGATCGGGCCCGAATGCTACTGGAGGGGTGCCACGCGCACTGGCAGGCGGTGCAGGACGCCGTCGCCGCCGCACAGCCGCGCCGCCTCGTCGCCCAGATGCGCGAGCCACCCGCCGCGACCCACGTGGCGCCCGAGCGCCCGTCGCCCATCACGGTGGCGGCCACGGACGGCTCCCAGATCTACCCGGACCGCCACGTGGAGCCGCCGTTCTTCCTGCTGAACGTGAGCCAAGTCGCGTTCCAATACGGCACGACTGAGGAGGCGCTTCTCAGCGCAACGCCCTCGCTTCACTTCCGCGAACCGCTCGCTGCCCGCTTCGACGCGCCGCTCGACACGATTCCGACCGAGCTAGTGTCGGCCCTGCGCGACGAACTGGAGCTAAGTCAGCTGCTCGACGCCGCCACCACGGCCCGGGTCCCGGATCGGCCCCTCGTCGCCCTCGCGGACGGCACGCTCATTCGGTGGATGATTCGGGGGATGGACAATGAGACCCTCGAAGACGAGCTGATCGGTCGCTACACCGAGCATCTCGAAGGCTTCCGGGAGGAGGGGCTGGCCCTGGCGTCGTACGTGAGTCTGCCGGCGAGCACCGAGATCGTGAACCTGCTCCGGTTCGTGGGCGGCGATCTCGACGCGGTGCCGCCCTCAATATCGACCGATGTCCCCGACACACCGCGCCTCGACGGGCTGCTCGACCGTCACGTGCTGGACACCGCTCTTGCTCCGGGCGAGCGCTCGGCGGTCTTCGGGTCCGCCTCGCACATTCAGGGCGAGTACCCGACAGGGACCGACATCGCGTTTTTCTACCTGAAGGGGCCGGGGCCCGGCGGGGGAGAGCTCGGGCGCGTTGAGGTGCCGCGCTGGGTGGCCGACGATCCGGGCCTCCTTGACCGGGTGCACGCCACGGTGCTCCGGGAGTGCCGGAAAGGGAAGGGCTATCCGCTGGCGCTGTCGGAAGCGCACGAGCGGGCCGTGGTGCGGGCGTCGGAGCGGGAGGCCTTCTTCCGGCTCATGGAGCGGCGTCTTCGCGACGCCGGCCTCACGCCCACGGGGTCGCGGAAACGGCGGACGAAGCAGCGTCCACGAGTCTGAGTGTTTGCGTTTGGGCGTCTGTACGTGTGGGAGTAAAGGCGCGCTCACCTCCTCTTCGTCGAAGCCCGAATCCTTCCGTAAGAAGGATATTGCCCCCCTGCGCTGGAGCGTGCTCCTCGCGGCCTCTTGACGCGGAGACGGCCCGCCTCGCTTCGGAGGGGACGCCGAGGGTCCTATTCTACAGCGGCGTGAGACGCCCCCGCAGCGAATCGCTGCGCTGTGTACCTGTCGCCGGACGGCTGCAATCGCGCCGGATCTTCACGATCTCCCCCAATGCGCCAAAGCCGTCGTGCGGGTGGAGAGTGTGGACAGCCGCGTCCGGTCCGCTTGTTTGACACATGGTGTGCCCAAGCGGTTGACATATTCCGCGGATCTGATCCGTTTGACATGTGCACAGCTGGTTTCGCGCAAGCCATTGGATCCTAGGCAATTACAGGGTTCGGTCTGTGCATATTCCGAACACTTTGATATAGTTACAGGTTATGTCCCTTGTTGCCAAAAGCTGAAAACACATCCATCTCTATGAGTCGTTTTAACCAATTTCTGCTTGCTACTTTCCTCGGATTGTTTGCCGTTGCGGGATCCGCTGAGGCGCAGATTCGCATTCATGGCTCTTTGCTTGGTGCCAATGGCGAGTCAATGCCCAAAGCCCACGTCGTGGTGCAGGACGGCCCCGTCGACACGACCATCGTAGCCGCCGCGGACGAACGCGGTCGTTTCTCGTTGCGTCTGCCCGAATCGGGCGGATATGGCATGTATTTGACGGGCGCGCATCATAAAACGCTCGAAACGCCATTGATCGTTACTGGGACTGAGCCAGTCGAACTACGCGTCCGCCTGGGTACTCACAACTATGAAAAGGCACCTGACAGCGTTTGGGTGACCACAGCCTCCAACGATTACGAGAAGCAGGGGGCCACGCTGATGCAGAAGGAGAGGGAAGCATTCTCGGCCACTCTCCCCCTCGACGCTGACTCGGTCACCTATCAGATCATTGGTATTCGGAAGAGCCTTTCTCCAAGGTCCACGTACACGCTCAGCGGGATGGAGGCAGATCGGTATGCGTTTAACGAAAGCGGACCGTTTCGGGACGCCAGGAGTGACTACGTCTCTGTTCTGGAAGGCTCAGAGGGATCGACAGTCGAGGTGAGAGTTCGTCCCGGCGAGTTGCCTTCTTCTGGCCAGAAGCCAGCTGTCCAGTCTAACAATCAGACCGTCGAGGGAATTATAAGCGTCTATCGGAAGACGGAAGCGATGGAAAAGCGCATTGGAAAGAAGAATCGGACGTACCGCCCTCTATTCAAGAATGCCTCGACCGACGCTGAGCGCAAAGCGCTTCGCGACTCCGTACAGCAAATTATGAGGCAGTTTACAGATTCGCTTACAGCACCGATTCGACAGCGAATTGAACGAGAGGACAACCCCGTTCTTCGGCAGTGGCTGTTACTGCGCTACTTCGACGAACTGAATCCCCCAGACGGAGACTCCCTCCTCGCGCGCCGGGCCCTGCAGGAAGTTCCTCCAACCTCTCCCTTCTGGTCGTACGAGGCCTGGAGTCAGGTCGGTGCCTCCAACCTCATTGCCAAACTGGCTTGGAAGGCGAATGCCCCGGAGCTGGCCAACTCTTACATTGAGACCGTCATTCAGGAGCATCCCGATCCAGACGTGCGCCGTCACTTTCTCGACCGGGCGATTAAGATGGCTGCCAATGCAGGCGACGAGAAACGAAAAATGCGCTACTACGGCCAGATGATGAACGAATTTTCTGATTCCTGGCACGCGAATCAGATTGAGCGAAAGTATGCCCCCGACAAAGACATACGAGCAGGAAAGCCCATTCCCGGCTACTCGCTCAGATCGATGGGCGATTCGAGCATCACCTATACCGACGAGAGCATGAAGGGGAGCGTCTATCTGATCAATACGTGGGCGACCTGGTGCGGCCCCTGCATTGCAAAGATGGACGAGCTACACGAGGCGTACGAGAAATACAAGGATGAAGGATTCGACATTCTAAGTATTTCGCTGGACGAGAAGCGGGCCGACGTGAAGCAATTTCGGGAGAAGCGCTGGCCGATGCCATGGAAACACCACTTCGCCGGATTTTCCGGCGAGGGACGAGCAACGATTTCAGAGACGTTCGAAGTAGTGGGCATTCCACATCCGATTCTTGTAGGTGAAAACGGACAAATTATCGCGGCAGAGGATTCACTACGTGGAGAGAAGCTGAGTCAAACGCTCGAACGTGTTTTTGAAGAGAACTGATCGGGACATAACACGTCCACTGCACCTGAACCCGGGCTGCTGCCGCTTTCGAGCGGCTTCAGTGAGCGGTTCGTCTACGTTGACCGAGAGTGACGACACGAGCGAATGGATACTTTGAAGTACGTTGCAGTTTGGACGGTAATAGTTGTAACTGACCGTATCTCTGCCCGGGTCAGGTGAGTTTTCTCGTTATGTGAGGCATGCAACTGCGTGCCGGCCCGTCGGTGTCTCGAAGTGCGGTTCACTTAAACGCTCCTCGCTTTACCATGTCTACGAAGACGCTTGACCAGCGTATTGAGTCCAACTCGGATGTTCTGAAGGGGAAGCCCTGCATTGCAGGACGACGCATTGCCGTTGAGCACATTGTCGTCTGGCACGAGCGTCTCGGCATAAGTGCTGACGAGATTGCAGGCGAATACGACCTTGAATTAGCCGATGTCTACGCGGCTTTGGCCTATTACTTTTCTCATCGGACGGAGATTGACCAGTCGATTCGGGAAGGAAAGGAGACGGTCCGACAGCTTCGAGACCAGAAGCCATCGCTGTTGGAAGAGAAGCTGGGACGTAGCTCTGCGTCGAGATGAGCACACCGATCCGCTACTTTACGGACGAGCACGTCGCAACGGCCATTGCCAAAGGACTGCGGAAGCGCGGCATTGATGTCCTCACCGTTTCGGAGGCCGATTTGCTCGGGACCGATGACGAGGACCTTTTGGAATTCGTTCGCGAGGAAGAGCGAGTGATCGAGACGCAGGACCGAGACTTCTTGCAGCTCGCGGATCAAGTGGCCAATCATCCCGGATTGGTATACGCTCCGCAAGAGCGCTCGATCGGCGAGATGGTGCGGATGCTCGATTTGTTGTTTCAGGTCGGCGACATGGAGGAAATGAAAGGACGAGTCGAGTACATTTGATCTTGGGAGCAGCCCGACACAACCCTCATTGCAGCCGACGACGGGCTGATGCCGTCCGCGAGCGTTGAAGTCTCCTGTGCCCTCTTCCGTCCGCTGGAGCGAAGAAGTCGAGCCCTGTCCGGACGCAACGTATCTGAAGCTCACGGGCAAGCCCCCAGAGGAGGTTGTCCCGTCTTTCCCGACAGTGGTCGGGATGGAGCGCCGTGCCGGAGGAACAAGCGTGTGCTGCCGAACCGGGAGTTCCGAGAGTACCGCTGATGATACATGCGGATCCTCTCGGGATCTCGGAGAACTGTTCTCGTACCGGGCCCGAGGGAGAATGGCAGGGTGGCGGTCCCTCGACACGCCCACACGCACACCTGCGGCGTGCAACCCTGGCCCCGGAATCGCATACGTCGAATGACGCGTCTTTTTCCGATGGATTGTGAACGGCACGATGGCAGATGATGCCCTCGGTGAAGTGATTGAGGCCTCCACCCGGCAGTTCGTGGCGGAGGTGTACGAGGAGGCCGACGTGCCGGACTTTGGGGCCTGGGTGTGCGTAGAGCCCGACGGCGCGCCTACCCTGTTCGGCCTCATAAGTCACGTGGAGACGGGGAGCTACGACACGAACCGGCAGGCCGTGGCGCTGGGCCTCTCCCCCGAAGAGCGCGCCCAGGAAATGCCGATGGTGGACGAGCTGCTCCGCACCACCGTCCGCGCCCAGATGCTGGCGTGCCGCGGGACGGACGGTGAGATCCGGCAGACGCTCCCCCCGCAGCCGCCCGACATCCACGACTTCGTGGCTCCCTGCGCCGACGAGCAGGTGCGGGCGCTCGGGGCGCCCTACGATTTTCTGCGCACCCTCGTGGAGCATCCCGACCCGGACGTACCGATCGACGACCTTCTCGTGGCGGTACTCCGCCGCATCCACGCGGCCCACGGGGGCGAGCGGGGCGGGCGCAAGCCGCTCGTGCAGGCCGGCCGCGCCCTCAGCCGACTGCTTGACGACGACCACGAGCGCCTGCAGTCCATCCTTCGACGCGTGCTGTAACACAATGGCGTTGCGAGGTCGTCTAGACTTTGGCTCTGGCGAGTTCGGTCCCCACCTCACGTTTGTCACGTCTGATCCGTATCAGGAGGCGCATCCGGCGATCGCGAGTGCTCGGCCGTGCACAATGATCGTCGGCAGACGGTATGAGACAGAGGACGCGGGGCGAGCGACTTCGGCTTCAATAGGACCCGAGATAGGAACCGACTGTGGACCGACTCAGAGAATGATTCCGACGCGGAGGGGCACGACCAGGGTCGTCGATTCCTCGCCGACGAGAAGCCCAGGATTAAGTTCGAAGAACACCGAGCTCTCCCTGAGCAGCCAGGCGCGACCGATGCCCAAGTTGAACGTCGGGCCGCTCTCGGTATCGATGTCTCCGAACGGCACGTACGCCCCGACGCCGCCGAGCGCATAGGTGGCCTGGGTGTTATTCGTTGAGAACGACACAATGGCCGATACCTTCGGGTCGAGGGCAAATGCGGCGTCGTCGCGCCCCTGGAAGATGTAGCCGGTGAGGCCAGAGCCGATGGCAAGGGACACGTCGGGGTTGAGAGGAGTCGAGGCTCGGAAGTGAAGGCCGGGGCCCAGATTGTCGCCGGCCGTACTGCCGAGCACCTGGATCCCGAGTCCGAACCGGGACTGCTGTTCCTGGGCCTGCACGGGGCCGGCAAGGCCGAGCATCAGTCCGAATACAAGGAGAAGACACAAGCGGCATCGCATGAAGATTGAGAGACTTGGAGAATCAAGGAGACGTGGGCGTCGTAGCAGGCACTGACTCGGTGGAAAATCCCCATTGGAATGGTCGCGACCGAGTGCTTGCCCATCCGGAACGTATGTCTCCGCGTGGCAAGCGTCAACTGGAAGCGCTTCTCGCCACGGCAATCGCATCGAATGCTTTTGCCCCGAAAATACCGCTCAAGGCATTCTCTGCTCACAGAAACACCCCATCGTCGCTCTGAGCTTGACTCAGAGCCCATCCGACTGTACGAAAAGTCCCAATCAGTCGATCGGATAGGCTCCAAAGCAAGTTTGGAGCGACAGTGGAAGTCCTTCCTGTGTTGATGCGATTGCCGTGCGCTTCTCGCTCGGGTGTTTTGCTCCGAGCGGCCAATGCTGTCCCCGGTCACTCGCGATCGAAATTGTAGCACGCCAACCATGGGCCACCCCGCACCAACGGAGACCGATGCCTCGCTCTCATCGTCCGAGACGTGGACGCCGGAGGCCTTCGAGGCGCTCGATTACTATGATTTGGATGAGCTCCTGGCGGACGGAGCCAGGGCCGTGCGAGACGAGGTGCGGGCCTTCGTCACTGACGAGGTGGAGCCGATCATCGAGGAGCATGCCCAGCGGGCCGAGTTTCCCTGGCACCTCATTCCGGCCTTCGCCGAGAGGGGCCTGCTCGGTCCTACGATTCCGCCCGAGTACGGGGGCGGGGGACAGAGCAACATTGCCTACGGACTGATGATGCAGGAGCTTGAGCGGGGCGACTCGGGGCTCCGCTCGTTTTGTTCCGTCACCGGCTCGCTGGTGATGTATCCCATCTGGCGGTACGGCACCGAGGCCCAGAAGGAGCGTTGGCTGCCGGCGCTGGCGGCCGGCGACGCCATCGGGTGCTTTGGCCTGACGGAGCCGGAGGTCGGCTCAAACCCGTCCGCCCTCCAGACCCGAGCCCGGCGGGAGGGAGAGACCTGGATTCTGGACGGCCACAAGCGATGGTCCACCAATGCCACCATCGCCGACGTGGCTGTGATCTGGGCGAAGGACGAGGACGGCGTGATTCGGGGTTTCCTCGTCGAGACGGACCGCGACGGCGTGTCCACCCCGCCCATCGACGACACGTGGTCGCTCCGGGCGGCGGTCACGAGTGAGGTCGTGCTCGACGACGTGCAGGTGCCGGAGGCCCATCGCCTGCCGGCGGCCGAGGGGCTTGGGGCGCCGCTTTCCTGCCTCACCCAGGCCCGCTACGGCATCTGCTGGGGCACCATCGGGGCGGCCATGGCGTGCTACGACGCGGCCCGCCAGCACGCCCAGAACCGGGAGCAGTTTGGGCAGCCCATCGGGGGCTTCCAACTCATGCAGGAGCGCCTCGTGGAGATGGTGCAGGAGATCACGAAGGCCCAGCTTCTGAACTGGCGCCTCGGCACTCTCAAGGATGCCGGCGACATGCGGCCCCAGCAGGTCTCCCTCGCCAAGCGCAACAACTGCGAGACGGCGCTGGAGGTTGCTCGGTCGGCGCGCCAGGTGCTAGGAGGAAACGGAGTGACCAGCATGTATCCGGTCATGCGGCACATGAACAATCTCGAAAGTGTGATCACCTACGAGGGCACCCACGAGGTGCACACGCTCGTCGTGGGAGAGGACGTGACGGGAGAGAATGCGTTTACGTAGTGGCACCCTCATCGCTGACCCTCTGCTTCGCCTCCCTCTCGCCCTATGCCAGACCTCGGTGTCCAGGTCGAAGACGCTCGAACGAGTCGCCTCGCCCCGCCGCGCGACGTGTCCACGGAGGCGCACGCATTTCCTCGATGATTGGCACCCCCCGGCATCCCTCCGCGATTGGATTGGCCTGGTACGACCTGAAAACAGCACTGCGGGTCCGTAAGGTTGAGACGTGCGCATCCAGCGAATCCACGAGCAGGAAGGTGGTTCATCGGTGCCCCTCTAAAGCCTGCTTGGGACCGTCCCGCCCCACGCCTGAGACGAGCGCACCGACGGGGGCTCCACGTTTCGAATTGTGGAGGAGCTCATTCGAATTGGGAAAGACGGTCCTCCGTCCAGGTGGCTGGATTCCCGAGGACGTACCGGCGCGCCGCCTTCAGTTCGCGACGGTTGCGCAGGATGCGGTCGTAGTACCGGGCTTGCCACCCGAAATGGGGGCGACAAGCCGCCCGGATGCGTTTGGTGCACACCGATTTGTATTGCCCGACGATGGCCCCCACCGAATGGGCTCGCAACCGAAATTCACCCTTGGATTCCTGCCCGTTTCCCTGTGTAGAGTCGTCCCGGCAGTCGTCCCGGCGGGACGACTCTACACAGGGATCATCCAATGATTTTGCGGCATCGTGCCCGGGCGATTCGGTCGTGATGCCCAGAATGCCGTGCACGTGGTTGGGCATCACGATCCACGCGTCCAACCGGACATACGGACGGACCTCGGGGGTGCGTCGCCATTCCTGCGCCGCAATGCATCCAGCCCGCGACAGCGCCATGATCCCGTTCCGGACCGCTCCGAATTGCGGCCGTCGATCAGCCGTGCAGATCGTAAGGAAATACCATGCGGACCGGCGGTAGTCCCAGCCGTCGAGACGTATCGAATCGGGGTGGTACTCTTCGTCCCAGTCGAGATCTGCGGACATGGAGAACGGTCATCGTGACGGGAGGCTCTCCCGAGTAGACACGTGTCCGTCCCCGAGTCTAACGTTGTAGAATCGTTCCGGGAGAGAGGGGAGGAAGGATCAACCACGAAAAAAGCCCCGCTGGCATCCCAAAGAAGGGGGCCAACGGGGCACGAAGATGTGCAGAGACATCCGTAGATTCATCCCGCCGGGACGAATTTTCGGATGTCGTGAGGGGGCCCGGGCAAGGGGCCAACGCAAAGGATCTCACGCCCCCATCCCTCCGTTACAGCCGTGAAATTCGACGGCAAAAAAGCTCAGACCGGCACTGGATTTGTGCTTTCGTACCATCCCGCTAATCCGCCGAAGTTTGTCGTGTGCCGGCGACAGGACCGTCAGTGTGTCATCAAACGCCGCTGGCAGACTGACACCCCCGGACACGATTCTCCCACTCCGATCACGTTGAATTAACCACACTCTACCCCATATGCCTACGACCACCACGAAGACATCCAACACTGCTCACGGCGAGCCCTGGCGCCCCCAGCAGATGATTGAGGACAACCCGATCGGACTCGACCAGGAGGTCGCCGAACAGCTCATCCCGACGCTCGACGAGATTCAGTGCACGCTCTGGACGCTGTATCATCAGTACCAGAAGCATCATTGGCTCGTGGAGGGACCGCAGTTCAACGACCTCCACGTGTTCCTTGAGGAGAATTACGAGGAGGTCCACAAGTACGTGGACCGCGTGGCCGAGCGCATCACGGCTCTCGGCGGCATCCCCACGAGCGCGCCGGACGCGCAGGCCGAGCTCTCGCACGTAGAGCACGAGCCGGAGGGAACCTACCGCATCCGGCAGATGCTCCAGCACGACCTCGACGCCGAGCGCACCCTTGCGCAGGTGCTCCGAGACACGATTTCGGAGGCGCAGGAGCTCGGCGATTCCGGCACCGAGCGCACACTGAAGAAGGTGCTCACCAAGGTTGAGGACCGCGCCCACCACCTCGACCACTTCCTGGGCGAGGACAGCCTGGAAGCAGGCCGACCGAATGGCGACGCGGCGTAACCGCGTTCCACTCCGGCCTCGGTCGCTAGACGTGTTGTAAAGCCCGGCACCGGGTCTCCGGTGTCGGGCTTCCTTTTGTGTACTGTACGGGGGACCTGCCCCAGTTCGAAGTGGTGCGCAGGGCCGCAGACGTGGAATCAAAACAAATCGGTCACAAGGGAAGTCGGAACGACCCTGCCGCAGCGGGCGTGCCTAACGGGCCAATTCTGAGCGACAGGTTGTGACACTCGTCTCTCACGGCCTAGCCCTGTCTCTTTGTCACATCGATCAGTCATCCTTCTCTTATCATGAAGCGTTTGGTTGTTGTTGAGTCGCCGACGAAGGCCCGGACAATCCGGGCGTTCTTGCCAAACAATGGGTTTCGCGTCGAGGCCAGCATGGGGCACATCCGCGATCTTCCGGCGTCGGCGGACCAGATTCCGTCGGAGTATGAGGATGAGGACTGGGCCCGGCTCGGCGTGAAGATTACCAACGGCTTTGAACCCCTGTACATCGTGCCGCCGGACAAGAAGGATGTCGTCCGGGACCTGAGGGGGGCCGTCAAGGACGCCGACCGGCTCTACATCGCGACGGACGAGGATCGGGAGGGCGAATCCATCGGGTGGCACCTGGTGAACACCCTGGAGCCGGATGTGCCCGTCGAGCGCATGGTCTTCCACGAGATTACGCAGGACGCCATCCAGCAGGCCCTGGACGACACGCGCGACATCGACGAGCACCTGGTGGAGGCGCAGCAGACGCGTCGCATTCTCGATCGCCTCGTCGGCTACTCGATCTCACCTCTGCTCTGGCGCAAGATCAAGCCGAAGCTCTCGGCGGGCCGCGTGCAGAGCGTGGCGGTGCGACTTCTAGTGCGAAAAGAGACAGAGCGCATCACGTTCATCCCGGCCACCTACTGGGACCTCGACGCTCAACTCACCAAGGAGGGCATCGGGGTAGAGGCGGAGATGACGCACCTGAACGAGGTACGTCTTGCTTCAGGGAAGGACTTCGACGAGGACACGGGCCGTCTTGAAGAGTCGCTGACGGAGGGCGAAGACATCGTACTGCTCGATGAGGAGCAGGCCACTGCGCTGGCCGAGCAGTTGCCCGAAACGACGTGGCGCATCGCCGACATTAAGGAGCGAACCCGTACAAAGTCCCCCTTCGCGCCCTTTATCACGTCTACACTCCAGCAGGAGGCCAACCGCAAGCTCAACCTCTCGTCGAGCCGGACGATGAGCATCGCTCAGTCGCTCTACGAGAATGGCTACATCACCTACATGCGCACCGACTCGACGAATCTGTCTGAGGAGGCGGTAACGGGGGCCCGCCGCACTGTGGCGCAGCGGTACGGCGACGAGTACCTGAGCGACGGGGTGCGCCAGTACAGCTCCTCCGACAGCGCGCAGGAGGCCCACGAGGCCATCCGCCCTGTCGGGTCCGAGATGAAAACCAAAGACGAGCTTGGCCTCAGCGGCATCGAGGCGGCCCTCTACGACCTGATCTGGAAGCGTACCCTCGCTACCCAGACGGCGGACGCCAAGATCCGCTATACGAACGTCTACTTCGACGCTGAGGTGGACGGCGACGTGGCGCGGTTCCGGGCCTCCGGCAAGCGGCTCGATTTTCCCGGCTTCTTCCGCGTGCTAGTGGAGGGCGCCGACGACCCGGAGGCGGCCCTGCGCGATCAGGAGCGCCCGCTGCCGCCGCTCGACGTGGGCGAAACGTCGGCTACGGAGGCCTCGGGGGACGGCTTCCGCATTCAGTCCGTCGAGCCTCTGGGGCACGAAACGAAACCCCCCTCGCGCTACACGGAGGCGTCCCTCGTAGAGACCCTCGAGGAGGAGGGCATCGGCCGTCCCTCCACGTACGCCACCATCATCGGTACCATCCAGCAGCGCGGCTACGTGCGGAAAGAGAACAGCGCGCTCGTCCCCACCTTCACGGCCTTCGCCACGAATAACCTGATGGAGGCCCAGTTCGAGCCCCTGGTCGACGTCAACTTTACGGCCGAGATGGAGGAGGTGCTCGATGACATTGCCCGGGGCCGGGAGGAGCCAACCCCATACCTCCGAGACTTTTACAAAGGAGACGAGGGCGTCGAGGGCCGAGTGGAAGAGGGGCTCGAGACGATTGACGCCCGCGAGATCAGTTCAATGTTCTTCCCTGAGCAGTGGGGCGACTACGTCGTGCGCGTCGGCAAGTACGGGCCGTACGTGGAAGGAGAGATGAACGGCTCCACCGTGACGGCCTCCCTTCCCGACGACCTGGCACCGGGGGACACGACCGAGGAGCGCCTCGCGGCCATCCTGGAGGAGGCAAACAAGGGAGATCGGGCGCTCGGCATTCATCCCGAGGCCGACCTGCCGGTATTGCTGAAGTCCGGCCCCTACGGCCCCTACGTCCAACTGGGCGACGATGAGGAAGATGATCCGAAGCGGGTCTCGCTGCCGCCGGACGTAGAGCCCGAGGACGTGGACTTCAACCTCGGCCTCAAGATCATCGACCTTCCCCGGACGTTGGGAGAGCATCCGGAGACGGGCAATCTGATTGAGGCCGACATTGGACGCTACGGCCCCTATGTGCGACACGAGGACACCTTTGCGTCCCTCCAAGACGAGGACGACGTGTTGACGGTGGAACTGGAGCGCGCCCTCGAACTGATTCAGCGCAAGGAGGCCCGCAACGAGCCGGACCGGGTTCTCGGCCCGCATCCCGAGAGCGACGAGCCGGTGGAGGTGTGGAACGGGCGCTACGGGCCGTACGTGAAGCACGACGGCACCAATGCCTCCCTCAAGGATGACCAGTCCATCGACGCCCTGACGATGGACGAGGCCCTCGATCTGCTGGCGGAAAAGGGCGACGAGGCCACGCAGAAGGTGCGGGGGTGAGAGCGCGGGAAATCCGTTCCCGAAAGTCGCTTCCCACAAAGGCTGCGTGTCGAAGAGGTCGTGAGACGTGAGGCGTGAAACGTGAGAGCAGAAGTCACGCATCACGTTTCACGCATCAGTATTCCGGCGTCTGCTCCTCGCGGAGGGATTCCAGAATGGCCAGGTAGCTCTCGTGCCGCTCCGTATGGACGTCGCCCCGCTCTACGGCCGCCTTCACGGCACAATCGGGCTCGTGGTCGTGGGTGCAATCCGGAAACTGGCAGGCATTTACGTACGGTTCGAGATCGGGAAAGTAGTGCGCAAGATCCTTCGGATGCACGTCGTGCACCCCGAACTCCCGGATGCCGGGCGTGTCAATGACATACCCTTCATTCGAGAGAGGGTGCAGTTCGGCATGGGTCGTGGTGTGGGTTCCCTTCTCGGTCTTGGCACTCACGCGGCCCGTTCTGAGGTCGAGGTCCGGCTCGAGGGCATTGATTAGGGTAGACTTGCCGGTGCCGGACGGCCCGGTGATGGCGTTGATCTGCGCCTTAAAGGCATCGTTGAGCCGATCGAGGCCGTCTCCCTCCGTGGCGCTGGTCGTCACCACGGGATAGCCGAGCTCGGCGTACCGGAGGTGAAAGTCCATCACGTCCGGCTTGTCGGCCTCCGTCATGAGGTCAATCTTGTTCATAATGAGACCTGCCGGAATGTCGCAAGCGGCTGCCGCGACGAGCAAGCGGTCGAGGAAACGCGCGTTCAGGGCGGGGAGCCGGACGGCCTGCACGCTCCAAATGCGGTCGACATTCGCGACGAGGATGTGCTCCTGGCCTTCTCGCGGTCCCGCCGCCCGCCGACTGAGCTTGTTGGTCCGATCGTGGATCTCCGTGATGAGGCCGGTCTGGTCCTCCTCGGTCATTCGGATCGTGACCCGATCCCCCACGGCCACCGGATTGGTCACGTCCTGCTCTGTGAGACGGAATTTCCCCCGAAGCCGCGAGGAGATGGTCCGGTCCCCCACCTGAACGTCGTACCAGCTCCCGGTCGAGCTCGTGACAACCCCGTTGAGATGAGGGGCGTCAGAATCGACCGCCGTTGAGGAGGAAGCCATAGAAGGAGAAGGGTGGGGAAACCATCCGCTTTCAGTATGCGTCCACGTCACAGGCCTCAACAGGGTTTGCGTTGAGGCACCGATCACCGAACGGGGTCTTTCCTGAAACAGTTCGTTGCTTATGTCGACCGACGATTCCTACGACCGAGTGCGCCACGACTTCGAAGAGCTCGAGGTGGAGAAGCAGGCTCAGTTTCTCATCGAGGCGTCGGCGTCGACGCTGGCGAAGGGCATTGAACAGGTGGGGCAGGTGCTTGCCGACGAGCTTGGGGATGTCATGCACCGAGCCGATCGATCGTCGGCCTCCTCTAGCAGGGCCGGACCTGGACCTGCAGAGCCGGAAACGGCTCAGCGACAGGCCCCGAAGAATGGCTCCTCGACCGACACGTAACCGGCAGGGACCCGGCTCCGAGATTGCCGTATACTGCTCGTATCCATCGACGCCCCTTCCGCCATGTCCCGAGAGCGCCCCACTGAGCGCCGCGAGCCCCACGATCTGAACTGGTTTGGAAAAACGGTCTACCTGGGCGGGACGATGCTCCGACTCACGGCGAACTTGGTCGACGCGACGGCCGATCGGGTCTCCAAGATTGCCGCCGAGTCGAAGGAAGCGCTTGACCGCGAGCTCGACCCCAATGTCGAAGATGCCCGGGTGATTGAGGAATACTCCCGCTCGGATCCGGTGGACGAAGAGGAGTGAATTCGTCTCCCCCAGAACTCTTCGCATCTCTACTCCTCGTGGGTCGATAATGAATCATCGAAGAGAACGACCTCATCACGGAGATGGTGCTCGGCTGGGCCCCTCCTCTACCCGGACCGATCAGCACGTGCGTTCACACCGCCCGGCTCCTGGTGCGGATCCAATGGTGGAGCAGGGGCGCTCTACAGAACACGTACTCCCGGGGAGGAGCTAAGGCGCAGAGGGCACGTGGTTTTGAATGGCCGTCTCCAGGTCATCCCGCTTGAAGGGCTTGGAGAGGATGTCGTCTACTTGATCATGGGCGGTTTCGGTCTCGGTGTAGCCGGTAAGCAGGATGATGGGCAGGCCGGAGCGCATCTCCTTGATCTTTCGCGACAGCTCGGCCCCGGTCATCTCGGGCATCCCAAAATCGGTGAAGACGATGTCGTAGTCATTCTCGGCGAACATCGAGAGTGCGTTGGCACCGGACGACGCCTGGTCGACCTCGTACCCATTCAGCGTTAGAAGCCGGGTCACGGTCGATCGAACCATTTCTTCGTCGTCGACCACGAGAACCGATACCCCCTTGGGGGACGTCTCTTCGGGCTCGGCGGGCGCGTCCTCGACCGGCGGAAAGGCAAGGGTGAACTGCGTTCCGCTTCCCGGCTCGGAGGCCACGTCGATCTTCCCTTCGTGCTCCTGGACGATTCCGTAACTGGCCGCCAGGCCCATTCCGGTCCCCTCGTCTCCCTTCGTGGTGAAGAGAGGCTCAAAGATATTTTCTTGAACCTCGTCGGTCATGCCAATTCCAGTATCGCCCACGGTGGCGCAGACCCATCCCTCCTCATTGACGAAGGTCTCGAACCGGAGCGTGCCGCCCTCCGGCATGGCCTGGACGGCATTGAGGATGAGGTTGACGAACACCTCCCGGAGTTCGGAGGCCACACCCAGAATGTCCGGGATGTCCTGAAGGGTGGTCTTGAGCGAAATCTCGATGCCCTCCTGGCGAGGTTCGTTGTACCAGTAGGGTTCCGTGAGCGTAATGCACTCTTCAATGAGGTCCGTCAGGTCGACGGGCTCGAAGTGCTGCTGGGTATCGTCGCGGATGTACCGCTGAAGCTTTTCGATGAGGGCTGCGCCGTCCTCCGCAGTTGTTTCGATCGACTCGATCGAGGTGTGAATGGAATCACTCAAGGGTGCGTGCTCAGCCTCCTCCTTAAGGAGTTCGATGTGGCCGACGAGGCCGCTCAGCAGATTGTTCAGGTCATGGGCCACCCCCATCGTCATTCGCCCGAGGGTCTGCATTCGGTGCCGCTGGGTTTGACTGAGCATCCAGGAGGGGGGCTCTGCCAACACCTCTCCACTCGCCGTGACGGGCTGGAAATTATCTTTTTCTCCCTCCGAACCGTCGTGCACAGGAATAAAGTGGAGTAGAATTGGAAGGGGCTCGTCCCGGTGGTGCGTATGGGCCGACACGAGTCGATTCGTCACGAGAGAGCCCTTCCGGGCCTCCAGGACTGCCGATTCCGCCAGGCTCTGGTCCTCGTCGGACAGGCGTGCCCAGGGACGGTCGGTGGTGCCAAGAATGGAGGTCCACGGCTCGTTGCAGTGCACCGCCTCTCCCGAGAGCGAGAAGGTGGCCGTAAGAAGCTGGGGCTCGACAGTGGGGAGGGAATCAGAGGGGGTCTCGTCGAGAGATGCATGCCCATTTTCCGGACCGAGATCGGCGTCCGTCCCGGCAGCATCCACAGACGCAGTGCGTTCTCCGGGAGAACGGTCTAGCTCGATGTGTTCCTCGAGTGCCTCGAAAAGGCGCGTTGCGTTTTGTGGAGTAACAATGATTCGGCTCTCCAGACGCGCCCCCGGCACCCCCGGAATGATGCGAATGAAGTCGAACACGAACTCCTCGGGCGACCGCCGGACCATGACCGAGTTCGCGTAGCTCACGTCGGCGGCCTCTTCGTCGAAGTCCACGTCGATTTCCCGCGGATCATCCGGGAGCCCGTCGAAGTCGGGCATCCGAAGTCGGTCCTTCCGGAGGGAGTGATCAGGAGAACTGCCGGGGCGTTTTGCCTCAGTGCCCATGAACACTTTGGGCAAGTCGGGGGTCGTGTCAGGCATGGAGATCGAGACGCGGCGTGTAGAGGGTGAAGGGAGGCTCGTCGGCTGCCCGCACGTCGGCTACGAGGCATTGTTGTTTCCCTGCCCGGCGAGCGCATTAATCAGGTCGCTTTTCGTGAGGACCGAGTACCCGTCGTCTGGGCCGTGATCAACGAGGACGGCGCCCGCATCCTCCTCCAAGTAAGCCGACAGGTGGTCGAGGTGCAGAGACGTGGGCACGACCGGAAAGGGCGTTCCCATGATTTTGCGAACCGGGGCCCCTCGCGACTCGGGATTTTCGATGAGGTGGTTCAGGATTCCAGTTTCGGTCACGCTGCCCACGACCTCGTGGTCGTTGTCGATGACGGGCATTTGGGAAATTCCTTTGTCGGTCATTTCCTCGATCACGTCGCCGAGCTCGTCGTCCGGGGACGCCGAGATCACGTCCGTCTGCTTCCGCCGGAGGTTCACCACCTCGTCGGCGGTGACGTCCGGCTTCTTCTCCAGGAATCCGTGGTTCCGCATCCACTCATCATTGTAGGTCTTGGAGAGGTAGCGGAATCCCGAATCCGGAAACAGAACGACCACTACGTCCTCGGGCGAGAGCTCGCTGCGATGGTCGTCGAGCCACTGTACAGTGCCTGCAAGCGCCATGCCGCAGGACTGCCCGATGAAGAGGCCCTCCTCCCGGGCAATCCGACGCGTCATCTGCATGGCAGACTTGTCCTCGACCTGAACGAAGTCGTCGACGATGTCGAAGTCCATGTTTTCGGGAATAATGTCCTCCCCTACGCCCTCCGTAAAGTAGGGGTGGATTTCGTCCTCGTCGAAGACACCCTCGTGGAAGTATTTGTAGAACGCTGAGCCGTTGGGGTCCACCCCGATGACGTCGATGTCCTCGTTCTGCTCCTTCAGGTAGCGAGCCGTTCCGCTGATGGTGCCCCCGGTACCCGCCCCGGCCACGAAATGCGTGATCTGCTCCTCGGTCTGCTCCCACAGCTCCGGCCCCGTCGTCTCGTAATGGACCTGTGCGTTGGAGGGATTGTCATACTGATTCAGGTAAATCGAGTTGGGAATTTCCTCGGACAGCCGACGGGCCACGGAGTAGTAGCTACGGGGATCCTCGGGCTCCACGTTGGTGGGGCACACGAGCACCTCGGCCCCGAGGCCCCGGAGCACGTCAATCTTTTCCTGGCTCTGCTTGTCGGTCGTGGTAAAGATGCACCGGTAGCCCTTGGCGATGGCGGCGATGGCGAGACCGGCCCCCGTGTTCCCGCTGGTGCCCTCGATGATGGTCCCGCCCGGCTCGATCAGGTTCTTCGCCTCCGCGTCCTCGATCATGCTAATCCCAATCCGGTCTTTCACAGACCCTCCGGGATTTAAGAATTCCACCTTGCCGAGGAGGGTGCAAGGGAGATCGCGGCCAATTTCGTTGAGTTCAACCAGGGGGGTGTCCCCGATGGTGCCGAGAACGCTGTCGTGCCACATGGGAGGCGGCGGGACGGTGAATGGCGCAGGCGAACGATGGAACCGCTTCTAGGCGAGGAGACGGAGCAGGACCTCGCCCGCCCAAGAGCGGGACCAAATCGTTTTTCCTTAACGCTGCGAACGCCGAAGAGTTGTCAGTTCCCCGGCAACGTTGCCCTCTGTGAAAATAGTATGACGGACGAGGATTTCTGTGCGGATGCGTGTCTGCGTGTGGGCGTGATTGCACATGGGCGTCCGGGAGGGGGGAGAATGGGGGAATGGAGGCGCTGCCCGTCTCTTTTGAGTGCATCGATTCGCTGAGCTTTGCCCCAAGATCTAATCGTCCGCGGCAAAGTGAGTCCCTTCGTCCGTTCGTAAGAGGCAGACCTGTCCGGTGAAAAAAGGAACGGCCGGGAACTTCGAGGGGAGGACCAGCTCTACGTCCGGACCCACCACAGCACGACCAGGGCGACGACGGCAAATGTGACGTGCGGCAGCCAGGCCGTCAGGGCTGGATTGAAGGCGCCGGCGTACCCAAGCGGCTCCGCGAGCTTCTGGATGGACAGGTAGACGAAGGCAATGAGCAGCCCAATGGCGAACCGCACGGCCTGTCCGCCCCGGCGCCGCACCGAGGCAATGGGCACTCCGATGAGAACCAGGATGAGATTGGCGAAGGGGTAGGCAAACTTGTTGTAGTAGGCCACCAGGGGGCGTTTCAGTTGGCCGACGCCGGAGCGACGAAGGGCCGCGAGGTACTCGGACGCCACTGGAATGGTCATGGCCGCCACGTCATTCTTCGACCGGGCCAGGTCGCGGGGGAAGATTTTCAGGGTCGTGTCCAGCGAAGCAAGGGTCTTTTTGTGCGGCCCCTTCCCCTTCCCAAAGGTGCGGCGCGTCACGTCCTCGAGGTGCCACGTGCCGAGTGAATCAGCCCACTCCATGCGGTTGGCGTCGATGCGGCTCGCCAGCCGGGAAGAATCTTTCATTTTCTGGAGCGAGACATTGTGGGCCCGTTTTCGGTCCACGTCGTAGTAGCCCACGGAGAGAATGCTATTCGGACCGTTTCGGCGATGGATCGTTGTGGTTTCGGTCGTCTGCTGGCCTGGGTTCAGATACTCGTTCTCGTAGCGGACCACGACCTCATTCGTCTTGGGGACGACCCAGCCGTTGAAGCCAAACATGAACAGGGTGACGCCGAGCCCCACCCCTACGTAGGGGCGCATGAGCTGGTACAGCGAGACCCCGGAGGTCTGCAGGGCTGTGAGCTGGAGCTCCTGCGCGAGGGTGCCGGTCAGGTAAATGCAGGAGAGGAATAAGGCGAGGGGAGAGGTGAGGCGAATGATTTCCGGAATATAGTTGGGGTAGAAGACCGTAAACACCTCCTGAATGGTGGCCCCCCGGTCGAGGAAGTCGTCGCTGTACTCGACCCAGTGCAGCACGATGAAAAACACAATCAGGGCCCCCACGAAGAAAACGAAGCCTCTCAGCAGCCGCTTTGTGATATGCCACTCGAAGGTCGTCATGGCGGAGGCGTACCGATGCGTGAGAACGTTCGTACAGGGGATTGCTTTTTGCATCTGAATTGGCTCTGTACTGCGCGAGTCGGGTGTGACCGTGATTGCGGACGGGCGTGTGGGCGTTCTCCACCTCGCACCGAACACGCCATCTCCCGCACTCCTCCGCTCTCTTCTCGCACTTCCTCTTTCCCCAAACTGTTTTTTACGGACCGGTAAACGCAGCGCTGAGAAGACGGCCGAGCCGCGGGCGCCTGCGAACACCACGCAAAAATAGGGGGCGTGCCCTAGACCTTTTCGTCTCCGACCGTTTACTTGCCAACAAATTCAACGTTCATCCAATCCGCCCCACTCCATGAAGCTCCACGAATATCAAGCAAAAGACCTCTTCCGAGACCACGGCGTTCCCGTTCCCGGCGGCATCGTGGCCGAGACGGTGGACGCGGCGGTGGACGCGGCGCGCCAGTTGAAAGAGGAGGAGAACGCCACGCTGTTCGTCGTAAAGGCGCAAATTCACGCCGGAGGGCGCGGCAAAGGAGGCGGGGTGAAGCTGGCCCACAGCATCGACGAGGTCCGCGAGCACGCCGACGCCATTTTGGGCATGAACCTGGTAACCCACCAGACCGGGGAGGAGGGACAGAAGGTGCGGAAAATCCTCGTCACCGAAGGCGTCGACATTGAGCGGGAGTACTACCTAGGGGTGACCCTCGACCGCGAGAAGAGCATGAACGCCATCATGGTGTCTACCGAAGGGGGCGTCGACATCGAAACGGTTGCCGAGGAGTCGCCCGAAAAAATCCACAAGGTGTGGGTAGACCCCACGATCGGCCTGCAGCCCTTCCAGACGCGCCAGCTCGCCTTCGCAATGGATCTGGAGGGCGATGCGTTCAAGCAGGCCGCTTCGCTGATTCAGGGGCTCTATCAGGCCTTTAAAGAGACCGACAGCACGCTCGCGGAGGTCAACCCGCTCGTAGAGACGCCGGAGGGGGACCTGGCGGCCGTCGATGCCAAGGTCAACCTCGATGACAATGCGCTCTTCCGACACCCGCACCTGGAGGAGATGCGCGACCTCCACGAAGAGGACCCGATCGAGGTGGAGGCCGGGGAGCATGGCCTCAGTTACATCAATCTCGACGGAAACGTGGGGTGCATGGTGAACGGCGCGGGGCTGGCCATGGCCACGATGGACGTCATCAAGCTGGCCGGCGGCAAGCCCGCGAACTTCCTCGACGTGGGCGGCTCAGCGAGCGCCGAAACGGTAGAGGCGGGCTTCCGCATCATCCTGAAGGACCCGAGCGTGGAGACGATTCTCGTCAACATCTTTGGAGGCATCGTGCGCTGCGATCGCGTGGCCCGGGGCGTCATCGAGGCTGCCGAGAGCGTGGACATCGACGTGCCCCTGATCGTTCGCCTGCAGGGCACCAACGCCGAAGAAGGGAAGCGGCTTCTCGACGAGAGCGGCCTGTCGCTCCGCTCGGCAGTGCTGTTGAAGGAGGCGGCTGACGAAGTCACCGAAGCGCTGGGTATGCACGCATAGTCCGATTTTCGGAGACGGGGCGCCGGCGCCTTCTGCCTGCCTCTCTGGGGTCGATCAGAACGGAGATCCGCCGCCTCTGCGCCCGCCTCCCACGACGCTTCCGGCCGTCTGTTGCAGCCGATTCCCAAATCCACCGAGGGCCCCTTCCCGTCCGGACCTTGGAATTTGGAGCCGGAGCAGCTGGGAGAGCTGTCCGCTCTTGACCTGGAGATTGAAGCTGTAGGATTGGCGCTGCCCGAACGGCACCCAACTAAAGGACATCACCCAGCACGAACACTTTCCGATGTCGCGGCTCATGTTGATGCTCGTGGTGGACAGCTCGTTTTGAATGAGGTCGTACCCCGTCCGGCCTTCGAGGGACCATTTCGGGGTTAGGTCGAGGCTAAACTGGGCATCGAGCGTCGCATTCTGATTCTCGATGCTCTTCTGAGGCTTGCGGAAGCTGTAACTGAAGTTGAAGCTCAGCGACCACGGGACGTTTGTGTCGAGGTAGCCCCGAGGGCGGGCGGAAGAGGAGCGCGGCGACCCGGATTGCGGGGCAGTCTGGGAGGGACGGTTCGATCCGGGAGCCCCACCCCGAGATTGCCGACCGGGTTGTATGCTAGCGCCGCGGCTTCCCCCGCCCCCCTCGAAGGAGCCTCCCACATTGAGGCGGAATCGTGTAAGGCGGATCGGCGTGAGCGGATTCCCGGTGATCATGTACCGATCCACCTGTCGCAGGCTCCGGTTGTCGCCTTCTCCGATGGGGCGGAGGGCGTAGGGAGAAAAGGTCATGCTCGACCGGACGCTGAAGTCCTGAATCGTTGTGCGCGCCCGGAAGTCAATGTCGCTCAGCTTGAGCGAGTCGGCCGTGAAGTTGTAGGAGGTGCTGAGGTCAAAGTCCAGCAGCTTGATTTTCTCCTCGTTGGTCTCTCCGGTCGAGTCAACGGTCACGTATTTCGTCTCGAGCTCGTTGTCGAGGTTGAGGCTCAGGGTGCGTTGCTCGTTGCTGCCCCGCACCCGGTTGCCCCCAAGGATGTCGTACCGAATGGGCTCTCCGGTCTGCTCATCGCGGACCGGATCCCCATTTGCGTAGCGGAGCTGTCGGGTGCGTCCCCAGAACGGCGCGTTGAAGTTCGGACTGTAATTGAAGGAGAGCGATGGGGCCATCCGGTGCCGAAGGCCCTGCAGGGACCCCACCCGGAGCGGAAACAGGCCGTACAGCTCAGTATTTGCCGAAATGCCGGTCGAAAATTCCCGCCGCGCGTAGAAGCCGCGGACAGTCCGCTCTTCTGTATTTGCGCGGGCGTCGATCGTATCGGTGTCGACTGCATCGGGGTCTACGTCGACGACCTTGCGCGTGGTGCTGATGCGCCAGTCGGAGTTGTAATTTGCGTTCGGGCTGAGGCTGAGGTTGTATCGATTGACCCGAAACGAGGCGCTGAGGGGAATCCGATGCCGTGCCTGGAAGTCGAACCGTCTGTCGTTGCCGGTGGCACGCTGATACTTTTGGCGATCTAAGAGCGCCTCGTACCACGCAATGTCCATGACGCTAGCCCGCTCCAGGGAGTCGGCCAGCGCGGAGTCGCCTCGTGCCCGAATCTCCTCGGGGTCACGCGGGCGGAAGGAGTAGTTATTGTCGACCGACAGGTCGTAAGAGGTCGTGATTTTTTCGTACCATCGGTCCTCCCCCACGGCCTGCTCGACGTCGAAGGGCTTGAACGAGCGCTGGGAGAAGCTGAGGTTGGGCAGCGTCATCGACACCTGCCCGCCTCGGAGCTGCTGGCGCTGGCTGGCGCTGACGCTCAGGTTTTTTCCGCCCCCCGGCCAGTTTTTTCTATAGCTCACGTTCGAGGAGATTTCCTGGCTAACGGCATCGTTGTAGTTGTTGCTGTTGCGCCGGGCGAAGTCCGTAGACGTGGCGAGATTGATGTCGCCTCGAATGCGAGCGGTAGGGGAGAGGTCTTGGCTGTGCGACCACTTTAGCTGTCCGCGGTGTTGATTTCTAAAGTCGGGATCCTCCTCTTCGCCAATGCGAGTGCGCCGGTAAGTGAGGTTTACGCGGCCATTGTAGTTGTACCGTTTGCGATACCGAAAGGTCGGATTAACCTCAAAGCTCCCCCTCGACCAGACGCTCGCTCGGAGTTGCAGGTCGGTGTAGGCGTTCAGGGCAAAGTACCAGCCCCAGTCCCGAAGAAACAGTCCTTTCTCGCGGTCCTGTCCGTAATTTGGCGCCAGCGGGCCACTCCGTCGCCCCGACACGTTCGGCAAAAATCCGAAGGGAAGCCATAGGGGGGTCGGAATGTTGAACAGGAAGAGCTGGATGGGTCCCGTGTACACCCATTTCCCATCCACCTTCATCTCGCTCGACCGCAAGGAGTACGAGGCCGTTTCGCCGGGGGGGCAGTCACAGGTCGTGTACGTGCCGTCCCGGACGAACAACGTGCTGTCCTCGAAGACCTTGACGGCTCCGCCCTGGACGTAGCCCTGCTGTTGCTGGGTGCGGGCCGCCACCACGCGCCCCCGTTCGGTGCGGAGGCTGTAGGAGAGCGTTTCTCCGGTAAACGAGTTCTGCCCCCGTTCGAAGACGGGCCGAGACTGGGCCGCGGTGTCGGAGGGCGCGCCGGACGCGCGGAGCACGCTCGTCGCGAAGTCCATCTCAATGGTCTTCGCCTTCAGGGTGGCGTTTTGATAAGCCATTTCGGCCTGCCCGTGCAGGGTGCCCTGATCCGCTGAGTCCTCGCGGACGACGATCACGAGGGAGTCCGCCGCCGTAAACTCGACCCCGCCGTCCGAGTCGTCGGAGCGGGCCCCCGGTCGTGCTGCTTCAGACGAAGAGCCGGCGGCCTGACGAAGGGAGTCGGGCGGGCGGCCTCGCTCCTGCGCGGCGCTCGGCTGGACGAAAAGGAAGAGGCCCAGCACCGCCCCCAGCCCCACGAACAGCAGCCGGTACGGTCGGAGAGATCGGAGCACGGTAGCCAGGTGGTGGGGGAGTGAGCACCTCCCTGTCGCGAGTCGGTGCCACGCCGACCCGTCCGCGACGACGAGTGCGCGTGCAACGCCAGAATCCACAGTCCCGCAGTCACGGGGTCCCGACCTGGGCCTGTTCGCCCTCGAAGGCAAGGCGGGCCGCACCGAGAAGACTTACCTCATTGCCCAGCTCTTCCCGAACGATGCGAAGGTTGTCGCGGAGGCCCGGCACGATAAAGCGGGGGAGGACATCCCGGGCGGGGTCTAGGATGTAGTCTCCAGCCCCCGAAACGCCTCCGCCAACCACAATGGTTCGAATATCAAGCAGATTGACGGCCGAGCCAAGCACACAGCCAAGCTTGTGGCCGGCCCAGGCGAGCACGGTCTGGGCGAGCTCGTCGTCCTGGTTTGCGGCCTCGTGCAGCACACGCGGGGTAATCGCGTCCAGGTCGCCGTCCACGAGGTCGCGGATTGTGCTGTCGGGGTAGTTGACGAGTCGATCGCGAGCGTGCTGCACCAGAAATTCCTGCCCGAGATAGCCCTCGATGGCTCCACTCACCCCCGACTTCGCGTACGGCCCCTCGTAATCGATCGTCATGTGCCCGATCTCGGCAGCCCCGCCGGTGCTTCCCCGAAAGATTTTGTTCTGATAGATGATGCCCCCGCCGACCCCAGTCCCGAGGGTGACCATGATGAACGAATCGGCGTGCTGACCCGCTCCGTAGAAAGCTGATCCGAGGGCGGCGACGTTTGCATCGTTCTCCACGATGACCGGGAGCGTGCCGTCCGTGCGGGACTGAAGGGACGAGCGCAGGTCTACCGACCCCCAGTCCTCGAAGTTCGGAGGCTGAGACACAGTGGTCCGCTCCCAGTTCACGGCGCCGGGAGCCCCGATTCCGATTCCGGCCACAGAGCCGGAGGGGGCCGCATCGATCAGGTCCGACGCAATGGAGGCAATCTGGGCCTCGACGTGTTCAGAGCCCTCATCGGCTTCGGTGGAGCGCTCGGTTCGTTCGACAATGCCCTCATCGCGATCCACGAGGGCAGCCTTCAGGTTGGTCCCTCCGAGATCAACGCCGATGGCGTGGGGAATCATACCAATGCGTGAGGAAGTGTGGAGGGGTGGAGGGATGGACGTATGAAAGTTCGGAGACGCGGTGAGGAGAGAGACGCTCCCACACCCCCACGCCTGGCCGCCCACACGCAGCCCCCCGCCCGGACGTGAAGGGGGCCCGGTCGACCTACTTCGGCTCGACCCGATAAACCGTTTCCCCCGGCTTCTTCATGCCGTACTCCTCGCGGGCGATCCGTTCGACGACACTGTCGGACAGGGGACGGTCGAGCTGGGTACGGAGACGCTGAATCTTCTCTCGAAGCTCGGTGTTTTCCTGCTTCGTCGCGTCCAGTTCCTGGTGCCAGTAGTACCGCTGCAGCAGGCTGTGACTGTCGAAGAACAGCACCCAGACGAGCACTCCGGCCAGGAACATCCCAATGCCCCAGCGGACGCGGGTGTCGGCAAAGGCGGAATCAGGTGTGGGCATGGCGGCAGGCGCGTTAGCCGTAGGGCAATCGCATGAACGCAACACGTCGCTCTGAGCTTGACTCAGAGCCTATCCAACCAAATGGGGTAACCATATCCGACGGATTTATGGGCTCCAAATCAAGTTTGGAGCGACGAACGAACGTGGTGTTGTAGAGCTAATCGGCCAGAACACAGATAACTGAGGCTTCCCCAAACCAACAGGTAATTGATGCGATTGCCCTGGCGTTAGCCGGTACGGGGGAAGGCGTCGAGGCCCGGATAGTGGGCGGTGTCCCCGAGTTGCTCCTCGATCCGGAGCAGTTGGTTGTACTTGGCGACCCGATCGCTCCGGCTGGCAGACCCGGTTTTGATCTGCCCGGTGTTGGTGGCCACGGCCAGATCGGCGATCGTCGTGTCTTCCGTCTCGCCGGACCGGTGGCTTACGATGGCCGTGAACCCGTGGCTGTGAGCCGTCTCGATGGCATTGAGCGTCTCGGTAAGCGTCCCAATCTGATTGGGTTTGACGAGGATGGAATTGCCGCATCCCTCCTCAATGCCGCGCGTGAGGCGCTCCGTATTCGTCACGAACAGATCGTCGCCCACCAGCTGCACCTCGTCGCCGATTGCGTCGGTCAGCATGGCCCATCCCGCCCAGTCGTCCTCGTCCATGGCGTCCTCGATGGAGAGGATGGGATACTGGTCCACCCACGTGCTCCAAAAGTCCACCATGTCTTCCGAGGAGCGCTCAGTGTCCGGATCGCTCTTCCAGAACACGTAGGCCTCGTCCTCCACCATCTCGGCGGCGGCCGGGTCAAGGGCAATGAACACGTCCGTCCCGGCGGTATAGCCGGCCTTCTCGACGGCCTCAAGGACGAGTTCGACGGCCTCTTCGTTCGACCGGAGGTCGGGGGCAAAGCCGCCTTCGTCCCCGACGGCGGTGTTGTAGTCGCGGTCCTGGAGCACAGATTCGAGCGTGTGAAAGACCTCCACCCCGGTGCGAAGGGCCTCCGAGAAGGACGACACTCCGGCCGGGGCCACCATGAACTCCTGCACGTCCACATTATTGTCGGCGTGCTCTCCGCCGTTGAGAATGTTCATGAGCGGAACCGGGAGGGTGCGGGCCGTGGCTCGACCCAGGTACCGGTAGAGGGGGACACCGAGGGTGGCGGCGCCGGCCTTGGCGGCGGCGAGGGAGACGCCGAGAATAGCGTTTGCTCCAAGGTTCGACTTGTCGTCCGTCCCGTCGAGGGCGCGGAGCGCGTCGTCGAGGGCGACCTGCTCGAGCACGCTCGTGCCGTCCAGCTCGTCGGCAATCGCCTCGTTGACGTTGCTCACCGCCTGGAGCACGCCCTCTCCGTGGTGGCGGTCGGGGTCCCCGTCGCGCAACTCAACGGCTTCGTAGGCCCCGGTGGAGGCTCCGCTCGGAACGGCGGCCCGCCCGAGCACACCCTCGTCGGTGGTGACGTCCACCTCCACGGTTGGGGTGCCTCGGCTGTCAAGAATTTGGCGGGCTGTGACATGCTGGATCGAAGCCATGCGAGAAAAGGAATGTCTGCGCAGAAAATGACGAGTGCGGGCCGGAGAGGATTGACTCGAAAGATCTCCGTAATGGATCTGTTAACTACGTGGTCGGAGCCCAGAACCACAAGAGCGGCTCTCGAAACCCTCCCGAAGACAGCCCTTGTCCGATAATGGGACAGCCCCAAAGAGGCGTAGGGGAGGCCGATGTGCCCGGTGTCGACGTAGAAAAGGCCGGCGGGCCAGAAAAGCCCGCCGGCCGTACGTGTTCACGCACTGAACGAGATCAGTTGGAAGAGGGGGCTGGCCGCACGGACGCCGTCTCCCCGATCCACGAGTAGCAGCCGTAGTCGATCGAGAACGTGCCGCCCTGCTCCCAGTCCGACCGGTAGAAGATGTCCTCCTTGGTTGGGAAAACCCTCCTGTACGTCTGAATTTTGCTGTTGGCGGTGGACGCGACGGACGGGTCGGTCGCCTTGGCCCGCTGATACATGTCAACGGCGGCCCAATAGACGGCCTTGTCCTCACGCTTCATCTCGCTACCACTGCACTCGTTCACGGCGCGAGCGTACAGGTCTCCGATGGCAATATATGCCCGTCCAAAGTCTTTCCTCTTCTCGATGGCCCTCCGGTATTCCCGCCGGGCCTGTGCGAGCCGTCCCATCTTCTGGTAGGCGGTCCCGCGGTTGAAGTGATCTTCAGCTTTGAGCTCGGCTCCCTGCTCGACGGCGCGGTCGTACGCCTCGAGTGCCGCCTTCGATCGGCCGTCTTCGAGGCGCATCTGAGCAATGTCGCGCACCGTCTCGGCCGGAGGGTTCTCCTTCATGAGCCGCTTGGCGAGCGTCGACGCCTTCTCGACGTTTCCCTGCCGCTTGTAGGCATTGAACAGGTCGGTGAGGAGCCGCGTGCTGTCGGGGTGCTGCTCGACCTGCTCCTCAAGATACCCGATCTTCGCCTGTGGATTCATGCCGAAGATGTCCTCACGCATGGAGTTCACCATCTCGGCCACCTCCTCGTCGTCCCCACGCTCCGCCTCAACCGCATTGGCGAAATCGAGTGCCTTCTGAAGCTGATTGTTTTGCTGGTACGACTGCAGGATCTGCTGAATGTAGTAAGGGTCGATCTCTCCCGGGGCGAGCTCAAACGCCTTTCGGTAGTGCGCCGCGGCTGTCTCCAGCTCCTCAACATCGGGTAGAGATCTCTGGTGCTGTTCGAGAAAGCGCCCCTTTCGCAGCTCCCACTCGAATTGGCTAAACTTGATGTCTTGCTTCTTCATCTTCTGGGGTGCAGAGGTGAGGTACGTCGCCGCAGTGTCCAGATAGGCCTTTCGCGTTTTCTCATTCTCGGCCTGCTTGGCGAGGCCCTCGTAGAGTTTCACGACCCGTTTGTAGTTGTCGTCGTCTTTGTCGGGCGTTTCGGGGGCGTGTTCAAGAATCCAGAGGAGATAGCTCCGGGCACTCTCGAAGTTGTCGTTCTTGAAATTCTCGTAGTAGAGGGTGTAGTGCCTTAGTTTCTCCTGCTCGCTCGGCTCGCTGTCCTGCCCAGACGCCGGCGTGGCGGAGGCGGCGAGCACCAGGAGGCCTACGCAGAACGTTCCAATCGAGAAAAGCCGAGACTTGAATGTACCGTCAGGAAAGAGCATATCAGAGAGGCAAATCTGTCCTATATTTTGAACAGGCTAGGGCTTTAGACTGGACATTCGTCGTCGGGTTTCGGTCCACGTTGTTTCCGGTAGACCGGCGCAGTGAAGGAAGCACCTGCACGCGCGCCGTCATCCTACCGGAGCTTACGCCGCTGAAACCAACGTTCTCCGAAGTTTACGTGGAGCGACCCCCCAACGAACAGGTCGCGAACGAGGGCATCAGAGGATGTCCCCCGCGTCCCAGCAATCGTATTTACGTCAATTCGCGTGCCGGAAAGCGAAGTGGGGAGGCTAAGCCCAGCAGTGACGGCAAATTCGTAAAGGGGGGTCTGCCGATCGGGACGCACGTACATTTGTTCCACGTAGCCCCCAAACCGGTAGGCAGCCTGAGCAAAGTAGCCGGCCAACTCGTCTTCGCCGGCGGGCACCACCTCGGCCCCAGTCGACAAGCGCCAGCGGTCCGCAAGGGTGCTCGTCCCCCCAACCGGAAAGCGGGCGGGCTCCGTTTCCCCTGTTCCCACAGAAAAGCCACTCGAAAATGTGCTCCACGGATCAAAGAAGCCATCGAGAACAAAAGTCCATCGTGGGCCGGGCTGGTACGAGACCCCGAGGCGCCCCTGCCAGGGCAGCGTGACGTCTCCACGCTCAGAAGAGAGGGTGTCGCGTGCCAGGTCCTCGTCAAGGGTGCGGAACCGCTCCCCCGACAGACGGGCGGGGAGCGTCACTGAGGCACCAATTGACAAGGCATCATCCGTGGCGAGAACATCGGCCAGCGCAAGATGTCCCCCCAGCGTACCGGTGAATCCAGAGAGCCGTACGCCGTCGGCCAAGACGATGTTACGGAGGCCCTGAGACGTGGTCCGCCGCTGGCTCTCGATGATGCCAAAGAGGACATCCGCACTGGCCCCAACGCTCAGCATGTCACTCATCCGGTACCCCAGCCCGCCCCGTAGGCGATGAAGTCCCCCTGAGCCGGAGAAGGTGGTCTCGTATCTCGCCTCATTCTCCTGGCGAGGACCCACCCGCTCTTGTCCCGTTAGCGTCGCATTGTAGTTGAAGCGGGAATAGGGCTGAAAGGAGAGGCCGACGCCCAGCGTGCGTTCGTAAAGGGGGAAGCTAAATTGAATGGCCTGTACATTGCCAGAGGTCAACTGTCCTGAGTTGCCGCTACCGTCTTCGGAGCTCACAGATTGGAGGGATGCGCTGCCCGACAGTCGCGTGTAGACCTGATCGCTCCAGAGGGCCGGGTTCGTGTCGGGGTTGTAATTGAGGGACCGAAGCGCATAGCCGCCTCCGCCCATCGCCCGGCTCTGGGAGGAGGAAAAGTCGAGCAGGCTCCCCAGCCCAAACCGGGAATAAATCGTCCCTTCGCCGTTGGACTGTGCCTGAGCGGGGGGAACTGTAACCAGCAGGACTGCCGAAAGGAGCATCCACAGGACGAAAGATCGGTCTGCGCCCAGTACTCGCATAAAATCGTCGCACGGTGTGTCGGAGGAAGGCCGAAAGGCAATAGTCATCAATTTAAAGCGGCGTTACAGTCAGCGTGGCACGGGGGGGGGCTAGCTCTTCGCCGTCCACGGGGACAAGGACGGGCAGCGTGCTTGGCAGTCCCAGTTGGATTGTGGACCCTGGTTCGCCAGGGATACTTTCCCGGTCGGCAACCTGGACGCGGTACTCCGTGAAGAGTGGGCTTTGTCCGTTTCGGATGCGCCGGAACGATTCCTCGAAAATTGTGAAGGCCTCGTTTGCACTGCGGAGGTCGTCGGGCACCAGGGCACCGCTGAGGGCAGCAGACGGGTCCGCTGCGGACGGGTCCAAAGGAAGAATGCACGTTTCGTTCGGCTCGGAAAACACGGGAAATCCTGCCATACGGCAGCCAGGAGTATTCGCCCCCCGAGTGGCAATAATGCGGTATCCTTTCGGCAACGGACGGACGAAGTTCATCCTAGAGAAATCCTTCAACGCGGACGTATCGACCGGAACGAAGACTTCGGCCCGATTCAACGGGGTATTCTCAAGGGTATCAAGGGGAGGGGCATTGAAATCCCACTCCATTGTGAGATCCACACCGGCGCCGTCCTGCAGCAGCGTGTAGTCGTCGGGAGGGGCTCCCGCCTCTCGCTGCTCAATATGCGTAAACGACTTCACGCCCGAGTAGTCGGCCGTTGTAGTGTCGGATTCAGACACGTGTGTGAGGCGAAGGGTCGCATCAAAGGGGGAAAATCCGACGACTGCTTGGCTGTTGGGAGCCACGATCTTGAAGCCCGGAAAATTCTCCTCAAAAGCAGATCCGTCGTCGCTCGTGTCTTGCAGCGTAGATAGATTCTCCGCAATCCACGATTCGCGGAGCTTAATGGTCACCAGAGAGTCGGTTGGATTGACCTGGGACGCGTTAACCGAGGCAGGGTCCATTTCGTCGGCGTCGAAGGTCGCACTCGCCCGAGCGGAGTCCATCGTGGCGTCCTCCGTTAGGTCGTACACCTCCACCGCCAACGCATTGCTGGAGTCGCCGTGCAGGTAGCTCGGGGTCAGGCGCAGTTCAGCGGTCAGCGAGTCGGCGCTGTTGGCTGAGAGAATCTCAGAGGGAAGGGAGCTTTGCCCCGCGACGTCGAGGTACCCTTCCGCTTCAATTTCACCCGTTCCCGGAAGTGGATCGTCGACGACCCCAACGAGGACCCGCCATGTGCTCCGGATCGGGGCCTGGCGAACATTTTCGCCGGTGATCGGCGAGGTGTGTGCGGTGTCGAGGTCAGCCTCCACGTCGAGCGTGACGGGCTGCCCTCCACTCAACGAATCGGGCCCGACCCCCAGCCCTACGTTCGAGGAGTCGCTGCAGGCAGAGAGCGAGAGAAGCGCAACGCCTCCGGCGAGGGCAGCGCAGAGCCAGGAAGACCTCATGGTCAATACGGGCGGTGGGGGCCAGTTCAATAAACGAGTCAGGGGAGGAGGGCGCCGTCCGATGGATCGGCGGACCGGTACACAGGCACTGAGGCAAGGCGCCGCCGAGAGAAACGGCCTGGAGAGGACAGCAGATCAATGTCGAGAGGAGCCGAGCGCCCGGAATCGGGTCCGTGAATGTCACCTGGAAGTGGGGTGTTTCTCGCCGAGTGAAGACTACGCGGGGACTTCACCGAGCATTTGATCGTACAGCGTAACCGCTTGGTCGGTTCGAGCCTCGGCATTCTCGCTGAACGTGGGCGCCCCGTCGATCAATGCGTCCCCCGGCGGAACGATGGTCGCATCCGCATGGGCGTGACCGATTTCCGAAAGGGCGGACCCTGTGTTTCCGTCGAGAGGAAGGCTCCTGCGTTCGGCGAAGGACGCTCCGAGTCGAGCCTCGGGATCCTGTCCGGAGGGGGTGAAGACGGACTTTGTGGAGCCAAACAAGTCGTCGTTGGCGTCGGTGGTGGACAGAAGGGAGGGAAGCAAGCCACTGATCCATCCGAACGAGTGGACCACGTCGGGGCCCCAGCGAAGCTTGCGGAGGGTTTTCATTACGGATCGGCCGAAGAAGAGCGCCCGGTCCGCGTTGTCGTCGAAAGCAGTGCCGTCGGCGTTCGCAGCGTAGCCGTTTCGGTCAAAATAGCCGTCGTGGTCCATGAAGTAGACCTGCAGTTGAACGTCCGGCACTGAGGCCACTTTGACCGAAACCGTCTCCGTCTTCGTCCCCATCGGTACCTCCGTGTCCGAGAGCCGAATGACCTCGTGAAGATTGTGCTTCCGCTCATCAATATCCCCATAGCAGGGCATCATGATACGAACTTCGAAATTCCCCCTCCCTTGAACTTGTTCTGGGAGCGAGCGGGTGAGGGACGCGAAGGGCGAGCGCTCCGTAAACGGAAATAGTGCACCGGCGACGTAGAGGAGACGATTCGAGGCGGCCATGGGGGTAGGTGGGAGTTACTGAACTACAGTGGTTGCGAGCGAAGGAGGGAGCGGAGGATCGGGACGAAACGGTGGACAAGGATACACAGAAGCAATATCCCGATCCTCCTCATTCTCGAGGGAGTCTGGGTTTCTCGGATGACCGAGTCGTGTCTGCTGGTGGACTGCAGGACCCAGAACGGAAAAGATCGGTTGCCGCCAAATGGCGTCCCGACCTCGGTGTGCCCTTCGGGGAAATGCATCAGAGCGGAGCCGGTCTGACGCACGCGTGAAATCGGTTCCGACCCCCGAATTGGGACAAGACCACCTGATTGTGGATGCAATACTAACATTAAATTACCACCGTTCAGTCCAGAAGTCAACGAGCCAGCGCCCAAATTCCGCATCTGAGGATCAAAACTGTGAAAATTTGACATCAGATAGGAAGGGGCAGCATTCCGTTCGTGGTCCGCTACGACGAGGATTCTGGTTCGTAGGGGAATTCTTCGTCGGAATTGGGCATGCGTGCTTCGACCGCGTCGAACCTTCATTAGGAGCACGGCGGACTCCCGGGTTCCGGGTCCGGCCCAATCCCGCACCGGGGCCGTTTTTTGCGACGGTCGTTGACGTAGTAGACTTCGGGCGGACGTGTGTCTACAATGCAACGACGGACCCTCTCGGATGACCTTTCAGGAGACGCGATAGAGACGTGGGGACCTGTGCAGCGACGAACAAAGACGGCACTCCGTGCAGCAATGACGCGACGTCCGACAGTCGTTACTGCCACGTGCACCAGGATTCGGACGGAGGAACTCATTCTGGGTCCACGTACGGGTTTTGGACGATGCTGGCGGGTGCATTCATCGTCGTTTTCGTGACGTATTTTCTCTTGAGGATCGCTCTGGGGAGGTAGGCGCCGACGTCGGGTGTCCAGACTCGACGCGCGGGCGCATGATGACAGCTAAGTCCGTCGTCCAGAGTTTTTGCGCGGTAGCAGTCTGAATTGGTTTACACCGCCCGGGCAGCCACGGCGCGGCGGCAACCGATCGGTTAGTCCAGCACGTCATCGATGTGGGGACGAAGGTCGTCAATCGTCCGGTACATCCAGTCGAAGTAGTCGGCGTGGTTGGCCTGGAGTTCGCGGAGGGTCTTCCCATCGTGCTTGCCGAAGCAGACGATCACCGCGTCGCCGTCTCGCTTCAGGCGGCGCTGGTCGTCGAGATAGTCGCCGCGGATGTGCTCGGCCAGGTCCGCCGGCGTGCCGTCCAGGTCGTGTTCGTCGAGTTGCTGCTGGAGCACTCGGCCGGCGGCCTCCACGTCGCGCACGGCGTCGTGGGCGCCGTCGAGCGGCGTGTCGGTGTACCGTTCGTAGAGGGCCGAGAGGGTGCGTGGGCGCAACACCTGCTCCAGCCGGTACGGATCGAGAACGACGCGGTCGTCGGGGCCGGGGAGGGGGCGGCCGGATCGCTCGAACTCGGCTTTGAGGAGCGGAAGGTCGTATGCGAGGGCGTTGTAGCCGGCCAGATCCGCGTCTCGGAGAAGGGGGGTGATCCGATCGACGTGGGCGTCGAATGGGAGTGCTTTCCGAATGGCGTCGGGCGAGAGCCCGGTCAAGTCCGTCACCGCTTTGGGGACCTCCTGCTTGGGATCGACGAGCACATCCACTGTGTCGTCGAGCGCCGCCCCGTCGCCGGAGGGCACAACCCGCTGCATCCCAATCTGGACCACGCGCGCCTCCTGCGGGTCGGTCCCCGTGGCTTCGAGGTCAAAGAAGACGAGGGGCCGTTCGAGGTGAAGCACGGTGACGCGGAGGGTCGGAAAAGGGGCAGCAACATGGGTGACGGCAATGGTCCGCCCCTCCTATACGCGCGACCGAGAAAGAAGGTCGATACGTTGCTAGAGACCCGTCTCCCAGCGGAGCAGTTCCGTCCCGAACGATCTCGAAGGCGGGCGGCGATTCTGAATCTGCGAGGAGGGAACCCCTACCGGGCCTTCAGCGACGAACGGAAGGACTGTCGGTGCAATGCTCAACAGAGCGGCACTGATCCCGGGGGATGTGCCACGCGGGGCAGGGATCAATGCCGCATAAGCTCGGCGTCAAGCCACTGCACGAGGGCGCTCTCCTCGCCCTGTTCGCGGAGCTGCAGAAGCGTTCGCCGGAGGGAAAACTCAAGAAGGAGACTCCGCGAGAGATCTGCTTCGTAGCGGGAGGAGAGAACGGACACGGCCTTCGTCAACTGCCTGTCGAGATCCGCTCGCACGTGACCCACGGGCGTCGGCTGGAGGTCCGGGTCCGGGGTTGGCATGTCCGACGGATCAGCCATAGAGAGTGCAAGATCCTGGCCGAGAGACGTCGCGTCGCCGGCAATTGACGGGTCGTCGGGATTGGCATCATCGGCCGAAGAGACGGCGGGAGACTCCGCTGGTGCCTTCTCCGGAGGCCTCCCTTCGGCCCCATCGGTGGACTCGGCATCGTACAGCGTCTCCTCGTCGACGGTTTTCATCCAGGCCGGAATTGGGCTCCCGCCGTTGGAGGTGTTTACGGCTGTCGGGTCACTCATGAAGCAGGGCGAACTGGTGAAGAGAATTACGCGGCGGTCGCGACGCGGGATCGCTCCACAACCTCGTGGGCGAGATCGAGATAACGAGACGCAGCATCAGAGGCGCCCTCGTACTCCATAATGTTTTTCCCGTGGGTAGCCACCTCATTGATCTTCGACCGCCACGGAATAAAAGTGTCAAAGAGAATGTCGGAGTAGATGTTCTCAAACTTCTCCTGCATGTCGCTCACCATCCCGGACCGCAGGTCCAGATCGTTGGGAAGCAGGCCGAGAATCCGCAGGCTGTCATTGTGAACCTTGCGGATTTGCTTGATGGTCTCCTGAAGCTGGCTCACCCCTCGCATGCTAAACCGGTCCGCATGGATGGGGACGATGATGCCGTCGGCCCCCGCGAGCGCCGTGGCGATGCTTCGGCCGAGCGACGGGGGGCAGTCGATCACACAGTAGTCGTGATTCTTCGGGGAACTGGAGTTTCGCTGGACCTCTGCCGTACGGAATTCCTGGATCCGACTGCGAAACTGTTGGGGGAAGACTGCGCTCCGCCCAATCACCGCGTCGAAGCTGGCCGCCGCCATGCGCCGATCGGACGGAATGAAATCAATCCCGACCGTGTCGGACGAGCGAAAAATGTTGGCGAACGTGCGCTCGTCTGCGTTTTCCCCGTCCCAGGCGGCAAGCGAGTCGAAAATGGTCGCGTCGTCCTCGGTGGCCTCTCGTCCCATGAGCCAATCGGTGGCGTTCATCTGAGAGTCGTAATCGACGACCAGTGGATCGTGGCCCTTGTGTTTGAGGGCCGCAGCGAGGTTGACGGTCGTGACGGTCTTTCCAACCCCGCCCTTCTGATTGATGACAGCGACGGTGTACATGGGCCTCGTGGAGTCGACGTGGAAACAGAGCTGCGACGTGTACCAGCGTCCATCCGAAGTCGCAAAAGATGTGCCAGTGCGGCTTGCGTCGGGGGACACGGACTGCAGCGTGAAGACGAGGAAATGTTCTCTGCTCGGTGGGTGTATCTGTATGCCGGCGCAGCCGTCCAGTCCTGCGGCCGGAGACGTCTGGGCTGAGCCATCGTCCGCGAGAACGGCAGCTGCAGACGCTCCCCGTTCCCTGTCTCTGCGGGGAAGAAGGTCCTCAGATCCGGCGGGTTACTCGCCAGATCGAAGGAAGGACGCGGGCACCGGCAGG
>PXTN01000111.1:0-5316 GCA_003022565.1 Bacteroidetes bacterium QS_3_64_15
ATGGCGTCGGACGGCACGCCCGCCCCTTCGAGCTGGCGACGGACGGACGCTCTGAGGTCCACGTGGGGACGATCCGCGCCGTCGGGCCGGGCCACCACGGCGTCGTCGAACTGTTCGGCCACCTCGGGACCCACCTCGAACGCGTCCTGCGAGAGGCACGGGCTCACGTAGGCTCGGATCTGGGCCGGCACCGCCCCCTGGTCCGCCATCGTGTCCACCGTGTCGGCGGGGATGCGGCGGACGGCGCCCCGCCACCCGGCGTGACAGGCCCCCGCGACGCCGCGGGCAGGATCGGCCAGGAGCACGGCCGCACAGTCGGCCACGGCGATGGCGAGGAGGAGGCCGGGAGTCGTGGTGACGAGGCTGTCGCAAAACGGCTCGTGCCGCGGCGCGTCGATGACGCGGACGGTGGACCCATGCACCTGCCCGGCCGTGGCCAGCCAGGCGGGATCTGTATCCAGCGCCGCACAGAACCGGCGCCGGTTCTCCTCCACACAGCTTGCCTCGTCGCCCACGTGGCGGCCGAGGTTAAGCGTATCGTAGGGGGGACCGCTCACGCCCCCGTGCCGTGTGCTCATTCCCGCCGTAACGGAGGGGAAATCGGCAAAGGCGCGGGGCCGAAGGAGGGGCGAGCGGCCAGTGGTGGGGGACAATGGCACGGGAGTGCGATCACGAACAGTGCGGAGGCAAGATCACCGCGCCAACGAGAAGCACGAAAATTGGTTCGCCGAGCGGAGTCGATGCAACCTCTGCCGGCCGCGTACGTCACAAACAATGCTTGCGCCGACTTTGCACGTCGGACGTTCGTCACTGATCTTTCCTTCTCTATGGACCTGGATCCAACCCTTCTCACGTGGGCGTTCGTCGGCGGGGGGCTCGCCCTCATGTTTCTGGAGGTGCTCCTGCCTGGGGGCATCGCCTTCTTCCTGGGCGTCGGTGGGATCGTCGTGGGGGGGCTCCGCGCGGTCGGACTCCTCCTCGATCCGCTTATGGCCACCTTTGCGTGGATTTTTCTCTCCTCCGGACTCACGATCGCCCTGCGCCCCCTCGTGCTCCGCTTCGCGCAGGGCGAAACGTCCCTGGGCCTCACCGATGAGGATGCCGAGGCGATGGGGGAGGTCGTGAAGGTTGTCGAAAAGGTGGGGCCCGAAGAGGCGGGCCGCATTCGCTTCCGGGGGGCCACCTGGGACGCCCGCACCCTCGAGGGCACGCTGCCGGAAGGCGCGGAGGCCCAGCTCCTGTACCGCGACAATCTGACCTGGGTGGTGGAGCCGGTCGACCACGCCGACCTCGACGCGGAGTTGTCGGAGGCCATCGGGGAAGATGTGACCCGCCAGGATGAGACTGCGGACCCGGAGCCGACAGATCGCTCCTCCGACCGCTCCGGCCTCGGTTACGATCCATCGGCGCCCCAGGCGGGATAGCCCCTGCATCCAGCTTCTGTTCTCGTTTCGTCGCACTGATTGCTCCTCGTCCCTATGTGGACCGTCCTCCTACTCATCCTCGCCATCGCTCTGTTCGTCGTCTACAACACATTCATCATCGTGGAGATGCGCGAGAAGGTGATTGTGGAACGGTTCGGCGAGTACCACGACACGCTTGATCCCGGCTTTCACTTCGTGATTCCCTTCGTCGACCGCGTGGCCTACCGCCACGAGACGCGCGAGCAGGTGCTCGACGTGCCGCATCAGAAGTGCATCACGAAGGACAACATCGAGGTGGAAGTGGACGGCATCGTCTACCTGAAGGTGATGGACGCCTACAAGGCCAGCTACGGCATCAATGACTACCGCCTCGCTGCCGTCAACCTTGCACAGACCACGATGCGCAGCGAGGTCGGCAAGATCACGCTCGATGATACGTTCAGCGAGCGGGACGCGATGAACGAGGCCATTGTGGAGGAGCTCGACAAGGCCTCCGACCCGTGGGGCGTAAAGGTGTTGCGCTACGAACTCAAGGATATCCAGCCGTCGCAGGACATCGTGCTCACGATGGAGCAGCAGATGGAGGCCGAGCGCGATAAGCGGGCCGAGATCACCACCTCGTCCGGCGATCGGGACGCCCAGATTAACACCTCGGAGGGGGAACGGGAAGCCTCGATTCTGATGTCGGAGGGGCGGCGCCAGCAGCGCATCAACGAGGCGGAGGGGGAGGCCCGCGAGACGGAGCTCCTGGCCAAGGCCACGGCCAAGGGCATCGAACGAGTGGCCGACGCCGTCGCCCAGCCCGGCGGCTCGCTGGCCGTCAAGATGCGCCTGACGGAGCAGTTCATCGACCGCCTCGGCGAGGTCGTGGACGGCGCCAACGTGAGCGTCCTCCCGATGGAGGCGGCCAACCTGAAGTCGTTCTTCGAAGGTGCCTCCGAAGTCACCAATCCGATTCGGGATGCGTGAGGAGCGCGGGAGTGAAGAGCACGGGAGTGCAGAGGGGGGAGGGGAGTCGACATTCAGTTGCAAATGCAGAAATTCCCGATCTCATGCCTGTTCGTGAGTTCAAGGAGCTTCGAGTCTACCAGCAGGCCTATGGTGCCGCCACGGAGATCTTCGAACACTCGAAGGAGTGGCCGAAGGAGGAGACCTACTCACTGACGGATCAAATCCGGCGATCGTCGCGGTCTGTCTGTGCGAATATTGCTGAAGCATGGCGGAAGCGACGATATGAGAACCACTTTGTCAGCAAACTCTCGGACGCCGACGCCGAGGCCGCTGAGACCCGGACATGGCTCCAGTTCGGACGTGACAGCGGATACCTCTCTGAAGAGTCTTTTGAGGACCTCGATAGCACCTACAATCACATTTGCGGAGGCCTCGTGAACATGATGAAGGATCCTGAACCCTGGTGCGGCCCAGATGCTGCCCGTGAACCCAACATCCCGTACGATTCCTCTTAACCCCCACGCCCTCGACTCCCACGCCCAGACGCCTACACGCCATGGAAGGTTCTCCCTTCGAATTCCTCAACACGATTAGTCTCGGCATCCTGTCGCTGATAGCCCTGTACGTGGCCTACAGGTTTTTGCGGGCCGTGCGGTTCGTGCAGCAGCAGCACGCCTACGTCGTGGAGCGACTCGGCAACTACCACAAAACGCTCGGGCCCGGCATCCACTTTCTCGTCCCCTTCATCGACCGGGTGGCCTACACGCTCGACCTGCGCGAGCAGGCCATCCCCGTGGAGCCGCAGGAGTGCTTCACGATGGACAACGTGCGGGTGGAGGTGGACGGCATCATCTACCTCAGCGTCACCAATCCGGAGAATGCGGCCTACGGCGTCACCGACTACCGCCGCGGGGCGATTCAGCTGGCACAGACGACGACGCGCTCAGTGATTGGGCGCATGGAACTGGACACCACGTTTCAGGACCGCGCGGCCATCAGTCAGGCGGTGGTTGAGGTGCTCGATCAGGTGGACCATGCATGGGGCATCAAAGTGCACCGCTACGAGATTAAAAACATCGAGCCGCCGCGCACGGTGCAGAAGGCGATGGAGCGGCAGATGACGGCGGAGCGGGAGCGGCGCGCGACGGTGGCCCGGTCGGAGGGAGAGCAGGAATCGACCGTCAACGACGCGAAGGGGTCGAAGCAGGAGCTCATCAACCAGTCGGAGGGCGAGAAGCAGCGCCGCATCAATGAGGCTGAAGGACGGGCTGAGGAGATCGAGGCGCTCGCAGAGGCCACCGCTGAGGCCATCGAACGGATAGCGGAGGCCGTCTCATCGCCGGGCGGGGAGGAGGCGGTGAAGCTGCGCCTCGCCGAGCAGTACCTCGACACGATCGCCAAGCTGGGCAAGGAGGAGAACGAGGTCCTGCTGCCGGCCGACCTCACGAAGTACGAGTCGGTCATCGACGGCCTGTCGCTCGACGAGTTTACGCTGCGCCCGGACGGCGAGACTCCATCCCCGTCGGGCGACGGGGCGCCGGAGAGTGCGTCGGAGGGTGAGTAGTTCGGTGTGACGGCGGACGGCCGACCGTGGACCGCGGCCGGTTGTTTTGGGCTGAAATTGTTCCCGTTCGACGCTGCTTTTTCGAGCGGAGCGTGCGGCGACGTGTGTTCCCTACGACGGCCACTGCCAGGTCTGTCGGTGGGATCCCGTCGACGAGTACGGCGAGTCGCTCTGTGAGGGCCATCACATCCGGTGGCTGGCCGGGGCAGCGACGATGCCTTCGACAACCTGATGCTCGTGTGCCCGAACCATCACCGCGCCATCCATCGGTGCGACGCGCCGCTCGACTGGGGCGACATGGCCTATGACTTCGGCGACCACTGGGAGGCTGTGGCGGTGGATCGGCACCTGACGTGGAAGTGCCGCCACGTCGGGGGGGGGTCCACCCCTCGGAACCAAGGTCCCCAAATCCTCCAGCAAGCGCCCACATTTTGGTTCAGAAACGACATTATTCGACCGGCTTGCGGAAGATCATGAAGTGCTGGCGGGGAAGCATCTCCTTCGTCTCCACCCACTCCAGTCCCACGGCCCGCATCTCCTTCTTGGCCTGCGCCTCCGTCATTTTGTGGAGCGTCTTGATCGGAATGCTTGGGTCTTCCCGCCGGTACTCCACGAGCACCACGCGACCACCGGGCGTTAAATCCTCGTAGAGCGCCGTCATCATCTCGTACGGGTGCGAGAACTCGTGGTAGGCGTCCACCATGTAGGCGAGATCGACGGAGTCGGCCGGAAGCTGCGGATCGGTGACGGTGCCGCGGACGGGCGTCACGTTATTGATGTCCCGGTCCGCGATCCGCTCCCGGATCATGCTCAGCATCTCCGGCTGGATGTCGACCGCGAGGACGTTGCCCTGCGGCACCCGCGGCGCCACGCGAAACGTGAGGTAGCCGGTGCCCGCGCCGATGTCAGCCACAGTGTCGGACGGGTCCAGAGGGAGGCTGTCCACCAGCAGATCGGGACGCTCCTTCGTCTCACGCGCCGGGCGTTCGAGCCAGTCCGCCCCCCGGTGGCCCATGACATTCGAAATTTCACGACCCATGTACACCTTACCGGTGCCGTTGCGGCTCGGCGTGCGCTGGGTGTAAAGCGTGTCGGCGGTGTCCGCGGGCGCGGCGGACTGGACCGTAGCGGTGGAATCCGTACCGCCCAGCAGAGCCCCAGCGACGAGTAGACCTGCGAGTAGGAGGGCTGCGATCCCGATAAACAGACGCTTGGGCATGAAGAGCGGTAGAGTTGTGAGAAATACGCATCGCCCGAACGGAGCGGGCCGGGGGCGGGTTTGCCCCGCGGCGGCCGCACGAACGAGCGTATCGGTCTTCTCACAATGTCAGGGTTGTCACCGAACCGGAGGCGTGTTCGCCGGCGGGAGGCCGGCGG
>PXTN01000111.1:5353-25222 GCA_003022565.1 Bacteroidetes bacterium QS_3_64_15
CCGATTAGCTTCTTGCGGTCCATCCGCTCGAACCGGCGCTTCGATGCCCAAGCGCCACGGTAGGCCGTCTCGATGCGCTCTCGGAGTACACCGCTCATCGCGGAGAGGGCGAACGACACCGGTGCGAGAAGGGTGTGAGTAATCAGAAACCCAACAAAATGCGGTCGCGATTGTGGACGCCCAAACACGTATGTCTCGAGCGCCATGTACATCGTCCAGAGTACAGTAAGCGTAATGTATACTGTCATATAAGCACAATTTTTTCTGATGAGAATGTCCACCGTTGAGTGTGACGCGTCCCAGTCCATGTATCGATAGAACATGAGACGGAGAGTGGATCTGCGGCGTCTAAACACCGATTTTCAGAGAGATCACTCTCAAAAACGCCACAATACCAACGGGACGAAAGGGGATCGGTTTTGCTCTGGATAGATCTTTACGACGACGATCATTGGGTGAAGGAAGTGCTTCCAGTTGTTGGAATCGGGTGAAGAAATGTATACAAAAGCCTCTATCCATTTATGCCACATCCCGAAAGTCCTGGTCGGAAGGGGGCGCGACTGGGAAGGGCATGCCGCTACGAGAACCATCCCGACTCCAAATCGGCCCCGCAGGCCGGACGCAACTCCCAGGGAGCCTCCTCGGGCACCGTCGGGGAACGCCAGGTGATCATTTTCACCATGGCACCGGCGACGAGAACGCCCACGACCATGGCCCCGGCGAACCCGAGGACCTGCATCGAGAGAAGCGGCCACCCTCCAATGTACCGGGTGACTGCAAAGTAGCCCGTCCCAATCCCGAACGCCAAAAACCACAAAACCATGACGGTGCCGAAGATCGGAGAGGTGCTGGAGGTGTCGTCGGGACGCTTGAAGTCCAGATTCAGTTCTTCAGAAGAAGCCATCAGGTCAGGAACGACGTTTGCAAGAGAGACCGGTCGCCGAAAGGTCGGGCCCGAGAAGAGCAGGATGTCCTCGAACGGGAAACTCGTTGGGGGCTCTTCTTTGCCCGACCAACGCGCTCAATAGAAAGTTTGAGAAGCTGTTTGGCGGATGGATATTTCGCCGAGACACAGCGGGCGACGTGCACGAACGGGGCCCAAACGCGCCCTGTAGCAGCGCTACCGGGCGAGTGCAGAACCCGTTCTGCACGAGATCCGCGAAGTCGCAGGCCATAGACAGTCCGCCAAACAGCTTCTGAAAATGAAAGGGAAAGATCTCCAACGTATCTTGCCGCATCGATCTCCGTCGTCGACAGGGGCGAGGCACTGAGGCACCTTTGCAAATTCCCCTCCAGCCTTTACCTTTTTAAAAATCCCCGTTCAGGGAGGGTAAACGATGTCGCTCGCGTCCCCACTGGCCCGCCTGATGTCACAGGCGTCCGCCAGGACCGCTGTGCCCGAGCTCCTCGGCTCATCCCATCCTACCGCTGGCATGATTCACACTCGAAGTGCACCGGTCGTCTCGGCGCTCGTTCGGGGAGGGGGGCGCTTGCTCTTGATTGTACTGGGCGTATGGCTCTGTGCAGGAGGCCTCGTCGGGACGCCGGCCCACGGGCAGGATTCTGAGAGGGTCCCCTCCCGGTACGTGCAGACGCAGTGGACCACCGACGACGGGCTCCCGGTCAACTCGGTCAACGACATCACCCAGACCGAGGACGGCTACCTGTGGCTCGCGACCTTCGATGGCCTCGTTCGGTTCGACGGGATGGAGTTCAAGGTCTTTAGGTCGGGGGAGCACGACGGGTTGCCGAGCAGCCGAATTTTGGATCTTCTCGTGCGGCCGGACGGGATCTGGATGCGTACCGAATCGGGGCACCTCGCCCGGTTTCAGGACGGCACCTTCACGACGGTTGCGGAGGACATCGACCTTCTCCATGAGGGGCCCGGCGGACACCTCTGGGTCGTGTCGGATAGCAGAATCGCGAGGTACGGGGGGAACGCGTTTCAACGCGTCGCCTCAGAGTCTATTCAGGGGGACGTGAGAAGCCTGCTGGTGGAGTCCGACGGGACCGTCTGGGCGGGCACGACCAATCACGGCTTGTATCGTCGAACACTCGATGGGCGCGTTCGGCACCTGACGACCGACGACGGGCTGGGCGGGCAGTACATCTGGACGTTCGCGGAAGGCCGGATGGGCCGAGTCTGGATTGGAACGGCGGCGGGGCTTCACCGCTGGGAAAATGGGCAACTGGTGGACATTCCGAGCAGAACGGACGATCCTCTGTCCGTCTTCCACGTGGAGCCGGATGTGGCAGGCTCCTGTTTGGCGGCGACAGAGCAGGGGATTTTTCGGTGCGAAGAGGGCCGTCTCGTACCCGTGATTCAGAGAGAACTGGTGGCACCTACGTATGCCCACGGGCTGGCGCAACAGGGACCAGATGGGCAGGTGTGGCTCAATGCGGATACGGAGGTGCTCCGAGGCCGGACGCCCGTTTTCGAAGCGGATAGGGGCATACGACGCATCTTCTTCGACCGCGAAGGAAACGCCTGGATCGGCACAGTTCGTAGCGGGTTGTTTCGGCTTCGCCCGTCCCCCTTCCGTATCTACGGCACGCCGGAAGGACTTGCCAGCAGCAACATCTACCCCATCGAGCAGCGACGAAACGGAAGCGTCTGGCTCGGTACGCTGGGCGGAGGGGTCTCCCGCGTCGATCCGTCCGGCGACGTAGAAACCTATCGCCCGGTGAAAAACGGCAATCTGCTCGTCAACGTCTGGACGTTGCACGAGAACTCGTCCGGGCAACTTATGATGAGCGGGGCGGCGGGACGACTGTGCCAGTTTCAAGACGGCGGCTGCGCCCGGTCCGATACCGAAAGCCCAATCCGGGCCCGCACCCGGGTCCTCTACGAGGACCGCCAGGGTCGCCTCTGGGCCGGCTCGGAGAGCCAAGGCCTATACCGGTGCGACAGTGCGTGCATGAGCCCGAACAGCGACTGGGTCCAATTTACCCCACAGAACAGCGACCTGCCCCATCCTTACGTCCGGACGATTCACGAGACCCCCGAGGGTGCGATCTGGGTGGGCACCAATGGGGGCGGCATCGCCCGGTACGACGACGGCGATTTCGACACAATTACGGCCCGGGACGGGCTCTCCTCTGACCTGGTCCGCGACATCTACCAGGACACGATGAGCGCCGATCGGCCGGATGTGCTCTGGGTCGTGACGGAGGATCAGGGGCTCAACCGACTCGAGCTGCGTCCCTCCGACACGGCCCTCGCCGCCTCCGTGACCGTCTACCGCAAGCAGGACGGGCTGTATGACAACGCCACCCACCAAATTCTGAACGACGACCAGGGGCGGTTCTGGATCAGCAGCAATCGAGGCATTTTCTGGGTCCGGAAGGCCGACCTGGAAGCGTTTGCTCGCGGCGAGAGTGACCGGATCCGGTCCATTTCGTATACAACGAAAGAAGGATTACGGAGCCGGGAGACGAACGGCGGGGTGCAGCCCGCCGGAATCAAGGCGCAAGACGGGCGGCTGTGGTTCCCCACGCAGGAAGGGGCTGCGGTCGTCGACCCGTCCACCATTCCGACCGACATTGCTCCACCGCCGGTGCACGTCGAAAACGTAACGAGCGGCGACAGCGTCGTGCCACGGCGGCCGGAAGAGACGGTCCGGCTCGCGGCGGCCCAGCGGAGCTTTGACGTCGAGTACACCAGCATCAACCTCTCGAACTCTCAGGAGGTCACGTTTCGCTATCGGCTCGAGGGACTGCAGCAGGACTGGCAGATGGCCGGAGAACGTCGGCAGGCCTTTTTCACGAATGTGCCGCCGGGACGGTACACGTTTCAAGTGTCGGCCCAGACGCGAGGTGGAGATTGGAGCGAAAAACCGGCTCAGTTCACGGTGACGGTCGCGCCGTTCTGGTGGGAGACGTGGTGGTTCTATGGGCTTTGCGTGCTGGCGGTCGCGCTGAGCGGCTACGGCGCCTACCGCTATCGCGTATACGCGCTACGGCGGCGGCAAAAGCAGCTCGAGGAGAAGGTGAAGGAGCGAACGCGCAAACTCCGAGAAACGAATGAGCAGCTTGAAGCGGCCCGGGAAGACGCCCTGGCGGCGGCCGAGGCGAAGAGCCAGTTCCTGGCCAACATGAGCCACGAGATCCGCACCCCGATGAACGGCATTCTCGGGTTCGCCGACCTGCTGGCCGACGCGGACCTTCCCTCCGAGCAGAAGGAATTCGTCGACGCCATCCAGAGCAGCGGCAACACCCTGCTCGCCATTATCAACGACATCCTGGACTTCTCGAAGCTGGAGGCCGGAGAGGTGTCTCTCGAAGAACAGCCCGTGCGGCTGCACGCCTGCGTGGAAGAGGCGCTGGAGGCCCTCGCCACGAAGGCCGCCGAGAAGAAACTGGAACTGACGTATCTCATCGACACCGATGTGCCGCCCGTCGTCCGTACCGATGAGACGCGCCTCCGCCAGGTGCTACTCAACCTCCTCTCCAACGCGGTCAAGTTCACCGAGGAGGGGAAGGTGGTTCTGCGGGTTCGAGTGGCCTCCGCGCCGGACGCGTCGGAGGCCCCCTACGAGCTTCAGTTCAGCGTGCGGGATACCGGCATCGGAATTCCTGAGGACAGGCAGGAGGAGCTCTTCGAATCCTTCCGGCAGGCGGACGCCTCTACGACCCGGAAGCACGGGGGGACGGGGCTGGGGCTCTCAATTTCATACCGCATCGTCGACGCCATGGGGGGGCGGATGTGGGTCGAGAGTGAGGAGGGCGTGGGGTCCACGTTCTTTTTCGCGATCGAGGCCGAGGCGGAAACCCGCCCGGACGAGAAGACGCCGGATCACCGCATTACCCATCCGTCGCTGGAGGGCGCGCACGCTCTGGTGGTGGACGACAGTGAGACGACCCGACAGCTCCTGTTGCAGCTGATGGAGCGGTGGGGCCTGGAGGGCACAGCGGTGGGCTCGGCGGCGGAAGCAATTGACCATCTAGAGAGAGAATCTCCCCCCTACGATGTGGTGCTGATCGACGCCGACATGCCCGACATGGATGGACTCCCCCTGCTGGAGCGGGTCCGCGAGACGCACGGCGCGAACACGCTGCCGGCTCTCATGCTCAGTCCCGTTCGCCGCGAGAAGAGGGCCAGCACCGCGGGGGCAACGGCGTGGCTACACAAGCCCGTAAAGCAGTCGAATCTATTCGAAGCAGTGATCCGGGCGCTCAGGGGCGAGACGGAGGAACAGTCTACAGATGCGGACGCGGCCCCCGAACCGTCTGGGCGGTACATTCTACTTGCCGAGGACAACACTGTGAATCAGAAGATGTTGACGCAGCGCCTCGAAAAGATGGGGCATGAGGTGGACGTCGCCACTACTGGGATCGAAGCGCTCGAGGCCCTGCGGGCGGAGGAACACGAGGTCGTCCTCATGGACGTACAGATGCCCGAAATGGACGGGCTGGAAGCCACCCGCCGGATTCGGGAGGAGTGGCCGGCCGCGATGCAGCCGCGCGTGGTTGCGCTGACCGCTGCGGTGACCGGCGAGGATCGAGAGCGCTGCCGGGCGGCAGGGATGGACGCATTTCTGAGCAAGCCGGTGGAGCAGGACGACCTTGCGGCTGTGCTGGCCCAGACCAACGACTCGACATCGTCGCGAGGCGAATCGGCCTGACGCGTCGTCGAGGCCATTGCCCCGGGAGGAGCGGAACCTGCGTCGATGGGCCGGTGGAATGCGGATGCGCTACATCGACGCGAAGAATGAAATCCATGTGCGCCAGCGGGGGGCACGTGGACGCCCGGGGTGGGGCGGTGGGTGAGGCGGCCATACTGAAGATGCAGGGCTGCGGGGGCATTCGTGACAGCGTTCAGAAGCGTCTTCAAGACCCTGTCTTCGCAGGGCCCCGGAATACGGAAACCCGATGGATCCGACCCGGGCGGTAGAACCCCGCCCGGCCGTGCGCATTGGATAGGATTCCGCCAGAGGCAATGGAGTTCGGAGGCCCATTCACCGCGTTTTCCTCATCACCCACGGTATCACATGTCATCTCTGTCGAGTCGAATCGTTCAGGTTTTGCTGGGCGTCGTTGGGGTCGTGCTCACCGTTTTGCTCGTGACCCCGGAGCTCGTCGTCGAGTATTTCTGGATGGGTGAGCTTGGTTATGCGGGCGTGTTTTGGACGATTCGGGGCACCCAGGTTTTGCTGTTCGCCCTCGTATTCGCGGTGGCGGGCCTCTACTTTGGAGCCAACTTTTACTTCCTGGTCCGCAACATCCCCCCGCTCTGGGCGTCGCGCTGGGCACAGGAGGGGGAGGCGCCCCAGGTGGGGGGGAAGCCGCTCACGCGGGATCGACTGAAACGGCTCGGCTACGTGATTGCGGGAATCCTTAGCCTGCTCTTCGCCGTCGGGTTTTCTGGACGCTGGAATGAGCTGCTCCGCTTCTGGTACGCCGGATCCTACGGCCAAAGCGATCCCGTCTATGGGATCGACCTGGCATACTACATGCTGGAACTCCCGTTTCTGCAGGCGCTTCAGAGCGGCGTCGTCGGCCTGGCGTTTCTCGGGTTGCTGGTGCTCGTCACCGGCTACGTCATCGCCGGTCAGATCGGCGTTCAGGACGGGGGGTTCGAGGCCGATGCGGGGGCCCTTCGGCACCTCGGGGTCAACATCATCCTTCTGCTGCTGGGATGGGCATGGGGCTTCTACCTCGACCTGTACGAAATCCTGCAGGAGGGAGGAGGGGCAGTATACGGCGCCGGCTACACGGACGTCAATGTCATGATCCCGGCGCTCTGGGTCATGGTGGCGGCCACAATCGGACTCGCGGGATTGATTGGCCTCAACCTGTATCAGCGGCGGCTCCGGACCCTGGGGGTAGGGGCCGTGGGATACGTCGTCCTGCTGGTGGGGGCACTCGTGCTGGCGCCCACCCTCGTGACCCAGCTGACCGTTCTGCCCAGCGAGCTGCAGCGGGAGCGCCCCTACCTTCAGCACAACATCGACATGACCCGTGAAGCATACGGGCTCGAGGACTTCAAAGAGCGCTCGTACCCGGCCCAGCCCGGCCTTCCGGCGAATGCGGTAGAGGACAACGAGGCAACCATCGATAACGTGCGGCTGTGGGATCCCCGCCTGCTGATTGACACCTACCGGCAGCTTCAGGAGATCCGGCTCTACTACGAGTTCTACACCGTGGACGTGGACCGCTACATGCTCGATGGGGAATACCGGCAAGTGATGGTGTCCCCTCGCGAGTTGACCCAGCAGCTTCCCGAAGACACCTGGGACAACCGCCACGTCCGCTTCACCCACGGATACGGCTCGGTGGCCAACTTGGTGGCCCGCGAAGGAACGGAAGGCAGCCCCGAGTTCCTGGTGAAGGACATTCCGCCGCAGGCGGAGCATGAGGCGCTCGAGGTGGACAATCCATCCCTGTACTACGGAGCACGCACGCCCCAATACCGTATCGTGCCAGCCGGGGTCTCCGGCGATTCTCTAGAGTTGGATTACCCTCAGTCCGGCGAAAACGAATATACCCGGTATGGCGGCGACGGAGGAGTGGCCGTGGGGAGCTTCTGGAAGCAGATGCTCTTCTCGTACTACATGGGCGACTTCAACATCCTCCTCACCGACTACGTCCAGGACGACAGCCAAATTCAGTTCTGGAACCGGGTGGGCGAGCGGGTACGCCGGATTGCCCCGTTCCTAGAGTTCGATAAGGACCCGTACCTCGTGATGGGCGACGACCGGCAGTACTGGATTCAGGATGCGTACACGACAGCGGACTCGTTCCCCTACTCCGAGCCAATTCGTGACCAGCAGGGCTACGAGGGCACGCAGTACATCCGCAACTCGGTGAAGATTGTTGTCGACGCGTACAGCGGTGAGGTGTCCCTCTATGTGAGCGATCCAGAGGATCCCATCATTCAGACCTACCAGCGGATCTTCCCCGACCTGTTCCAGCCGCTCGACGCCATGCCGGAGAAGCTCCGGGATCACGTTCGATACCCACAGGACCTCTTCGAGATGCAGGTGGAACGCTACCGGCGTTACCACCAGACCCAGCCGCAGGTCTTTTACAACAATGAGGACCTCTGGACGCGGCCCCAAGAGCAGTACGCGGGCCGGCAGCGTCAGATGGAGCCGTACTATATCCTCACGGATCTTCCGGGACAGGATGCGTCGGGGCTGGAGTTTATGCTGATGATGCCCATGACGCCGGACGGGCGCGACAACATGATCAGCTGGATGGCCGCCCGATCCGATCCCCCCAATTACGGGGACGTGGTGGTGTACAATCTGCCCAAGGATCGCCTCATTCGGGGCCCCAACCAGATCGAGTCGCGCGTCGACCAGGACACGGAGATTTCGCAGCAGCTGTCGTTGTGGGACCAGCGGGGATCGAGTGTAATCCGGGGTAACTTGATCGTAGTGCCCATCGAAGACTCGTTCCTCTACGTGGAACCCATCTTCCTGGTCGCGGAGGAAATTCAGATTCCGGAAATCCAGCGCGTGATTGCGGCGACCGATCAGCGAGTGGCCATGGAGCGAACCCTGCGCCAGTCGCTCAATAGCGTACTGGGCGAGCAGGTGGTGGAAACGCGGGATCAGGCCCTCGCACAGATGGAGCAGACAGCGGAAGCGGCCCGGGCCGCGGCCCCGCCTGAGCAGGTGGAGGAGCTCCAGCGGGCGCAGGACCTCATCCAGCAGGCCCGTAAGGCCCTCCAGAGCGGTGACTTTGCGGCCTTCGGCGACCGCTTCAACGAGCTAGAGCAGGTTCTCAATGACATCCCCCTTCCCGACACGTCGGGGACCACTGGCGCCGCGTCGCCCCCAACGGGTACGGTCTCGGACACGACCGGCGGTGCTCCGGAAACTGGCTCTCGGTAACGCTGAGACCTAGCCCTACCGCTTCTGGATCATGATCCAATTATTGCCGGCCTCGTCGCGGTACAAGTGCACATCCACTAGGGTGGGGCGCATCTTGTAGGTGAACGTGTACGTGAAGTACTCGTCGAGCCCACCCTCGCAAACCCCGTCCTTGAACCGCCCCAGAAAGAGCGGATTGTTGCTGCACGGGGCGAGTTCGGTGAAGAAGTTGGTGCCCACGGCGTCCTCGGGGTCGACCCCACTCAGATTGGACTCGTAGCGGTTGTAGAACTGCACGACCCCTGCATCGTCCAGCTGAATGATGCCGAACGGTGCTTCGTTGAGTTCCTCTTTGCTGGCGTGGCGCAACTCTTCCCCCACCTCCTCGTCGTCGAACGAGAGGTCTATGGACGGGGCGTCCGCGTCCGGCTCATTCCCCTCCGTGTCGTCGGTGGGCGCGTCCGAGTCGGGCCCCTCCTCTCGGAGATACGAGTATGGGTTCTGGGAGGAAGACATGGAGACTGACGCAGCGACCAGGAAGCTGTCGGGGCAGCCGCTCGCGAGTGAGCGCTGCGGTGTCAATGTGAGGTTCGGGGGCGCCTTTGACGCGATCGGTGGTGACCCACGCCAGGGGGCATTAGCAATTAACCGGGAAATTCTTGTATCGACCGTCCGGCGCATCGATCCCTCCTACGAAAAAAGACTTGGACTCATTCCAGACAGAAGTGGATGTAACCAAGTCGCTATGAACGGAATGTGGAAGAGACGCGAGAGAATCCTCGCCTCGGTCCCCTAATACAAACGCACGTGCGTACCCAATCACCGCCCCAATCACCGCCTGCGCCGCACGATTCGGTGGTGCCGTTCGGCGTCGGAGGAGGCCATAGCGACCGTCTCTGGACTAGCAACGTTGACGAATGGAACAGCGGGAAGACGAGTCTGCGGATGTCGACTCGAAATTAGAAATGCTCCGCACCCGTATCGAAACGGCGCTCCGCGATTCGCTGGACGAGCAGTGGGAGGAGGTGCTAGGGCAGTGGTCGGGTGCGGCCCCGCCCGACCGAAAGGCCGTGCGGTCGTATGTGTCCGGGCTCCGCGATCGGATTCTCGAAAGCCTTCTGTCGATCGGCTCTCTTAACGAGCTTAAGCGCGGGCTTGCCATCGGGTACGTCGAGATGAAGTGCCACTGGACGATGCTCAACACGCAAATCCAGCACCAGACGGCGCAGAACGGTCGGCCCGCCGAACCGCTCGTCTACCGGGCCACCTGCGTGAGTCTCATCGTTCAGGCGCTTGAGCCGCTCCTCAGCCGCGAGCACGTGGAAAACATCGCAGAGTCGTTGGCCGAGCCGCTCTCCCGATGAAGGCCCGTGCGCGCATCGTCTTCTCTCACAAAGAACAAAGGCCGGGCGCGGATTCCTTTCTGCCCCGGATGAGGTCCGTCGAAGATTGTGGAAGAATCTAGATTAACCCCGCCTGTGTTGGGTGTTCACGTTGCGAGACGTGGGCTCCCTTTTCTACATTCTGCGACGGCGGTGCGCCTCAACGTATGCCCAAGGCGGCCGCTGTGGAGATGAACGCAGTGTTCATGTAATGCTCTGATCCCATGGAGTGGATTTCGTCCCCTGAAGCGTGGATCGCGCTCGGTGCGCTCACGGTCCTTGAGATCGTGCTGGGCATCGACAACATCGTGTTCATCTCAATCCTGTCCAACAAGTTGCCAGCCGCCCAGCAGCCGACGGCCCGGCGGGTGGGGCTCGGGCTCGCCCTCGGGGGGCGCATTCTACTGCTGCTGTCGATTAGTTGGGTGATGTCCCTCACGGCCCCGCTCTTTTCGGTGCTTGCCCACACGTTCAGCGGGCGCGACTTGATTCTGCTAGTCGGAGGCTTTTTCCTCATCGGGAAATCGACCACCGAAATCCACGACAAGCTCGAGGGGAAAGAAGGGGAGGCCGAAGCCCGGGCGGATGTCACGTTTGCAAGCGTTATTGCCCAGATCTTTCTGCTCGACCTCGTCTTTTCCCTCGACTCGGTGATCACGGCGGTGGGCATAGCCGAGCACGTCGAGGTCATGATCATCGCCGTCACCATCGCCATCCTGATCATGATGGTGTCGGCAGGGCCCATCGCGGACTTCATCGAGGCACACCCCACTGTCAAAATACTTGCCCTGAGCTTTCTGCTGCTCATCGGGGTGACCCTGGTGGCGGAGGGCCTCGGCCAGCACATACCGAAGGGCTACATCTACTCGGCCATGGCCTTCTCACTGTTGGTGGAGGTGCTCAACCTGAGCGCTCCCGAAAAAGAAGAACCTGCTGAGGAGACGACGGAGCCGGTGCATCTACACCGGCCTCGGCTGCGACGGGCGGTGGAACGAGCGATCGAAGAAGAGGGGTGAGGGTTGATCGATGGGGGCGAGGAGCAGAGGAGAAGAGGGACGAGGATCGCGAGGGGAGCTGCTGGCTCTCCTTCGCAAAAGCTCACGTCGTTTCGATCCAGTCACGGTGCGCGGCGATCTGGTCGCGGACGAGATCGGGACGCTCGTGGCCCGGCGTGCCGTCAGTGTCGTAGACCCTAAGGAGGGCGGCGGGCTCGATGGGACCGGCGGTGTCTTCGGCGGCGGCCTGCTGATAGGCGTCGCGGAAGGGCACGCCCTCGGCGACCTGTTCCAGGGCCCGCTGGGTGGCGAGGAGATCCGGCGTGCAGGCGGCCTGTGTCTGTTTTGGATTGAACGAGGCCCCGCGGACGACCTCGGTCAGCGCCGCGAGCACGTCGGTCGTCATCTGTACGCTGCGCATCACCGCCGCCTTCGTGAACTGGAGGTCGCGGTGGTAGCCGCCGGGCAGGTTGGCGGGGCCGGTCGCGAGCGACTGCATCTCAGCGGTGAGGCGGTGGTGATAGGCCCGCACCAGCTCCAGCACGTCGGGATTCTGCTTCTGCGGCATAATGCTGCTGCCAGTGCAGTGCTCGGGCGGCAGGTCGACAAAATCAAACTCGGCCGTGGTGAAGAGGACGAGATCGGACGCCAGCCGATTGCACGACGCCCCGACCTGCGTGCAGGCATGGGCCACGCCTAGCTCATGCTTGCCCCGGGCCATCTGGACGGCGGTGGCGTGCGTCTGCACGTCGCGGAAGCCGAGCCGATCGGCCACGGCCTCACGGGGCAGGTCGAGCACGGGCACGCCGTAGCCCGCGGCGCTGCCGAGGGGGGAGACGTTGATGTGGCAGCGGGCGTGGCGGAGCGCGTCGAGGTCGGCGGCCAGCGTTTCGGCGTAGCCCAGCGCCCAGAGGGCGACGGTGGAGGGCATGGCTCGCTGCAGGTGGGTGTAGCCCGGCATCAGAACATCCGGGTGCCGCTCGGCCAGGTCGCACAGCGCCCCGGTTAGGGTGGCGGTCTGGGTCCCGATCGTGGCGAGGGCGTCGCGGAGGTAGAGCCGCAGCGCGGCCAGCACCTGGTCGTTGCGGGAGCGGCCCGTGTGGAGCTTCTTGCCCGCCTCCCCGGCGTGCTCGGTCACGAACCGCTCGATGACGGTGTGACAGTCCTCGTCCTCGGGCGTGACCGTCACCTCGCCTGCTTCGAACGCGTCGATCAGCGCCTCCAGCGCCTCGCCGATCCGGCTCCACTCGTCGTCCGACAGCACGTCGATCCGGTGGAGGCCCCAGGCGTGGGCGCGGCTGGCCTGCACGTCGTAGGGCAGCAGCCGGCGGTCCCACTCGTAGTCGTCCCCAACGGTAAACCGGTGGACCCAGTCGTCGGTCGTGGGCTCGGTAGACGGGTCTTTTTGCCAGAGGGGGGGAGTCATCGCGTTCGGGCGTGTTTGCGTGTAGGCGTGGGAGAGTGGAGGGGTAAGGGGAAAGAGGGAAGGGGAAAGAGGGAAGGGGAAAGAGGGAAGGGGAAAGAGGGAAGGGGAAAGAGGGAATAGGGGAGAGGGCGAGAGGGGGAATGGGCGTCGGCGGTCGAGCTCTGCGAGCAAGGAGCAGGCAGTGGTGTGCTCTCTGCTCTCGCCCGTGTCGGGTCACGATGTTGCCGAGAAATAGGCCTGGATCAGGTCTCGGTAGGTCTCAACGGCCTCTCGGACCTCGGCCGCGTCAATCCGCTCCTCGGCGGTGTGGGAGCGCGCGCTCCGGCCCGGGCCCAGCTTGACGGCGGGCACGTCGTGGAGGAAGACCCAGTCCGAGGAGGTAGGGGAGCCGAAGGGGTCGGCGTCGGGGCAGGCGGCCTGGGCAGCGCGGACGATCCGCGCATCCTCGGGCGTGGCGCACGGCACGAGCCGGTCGCTGTACACCTCCACCTCGGCGTCGACGGCAGCGCGCACCTCTTCTACGATTTCATCGTGCGCGTAGGCCGGCGTCGTGCGGAGGTCGACCGTGAAGACGCAGTGCTCGGGGACCGTGTTGTGGGCGCTGCCTCCTTCAATGGTGGTAACGGTTTTCGTCGGCGTGCCGAGGTAGGGATCCTTCCGATCCAGGGTCACGTGTTCGAGCTGCTGGAGGGCTTCCATGGCGGCAGGAATGGCGTTCTCGCCGAGGTGCGGGCGCCCCGCGTGTGCGGCCTCGCCCCGAGCGTGAACCTTCAGAATGAGAAGTCCTTTCTGCGCGACGCACGGGCGAAGCTGGGTCGGTTCGCCCACCACGGCGGCCGAAAGCGGGGGCAGGTGTGGGCGGAGGTTCTGAAGGCCGTTTTTTTGTCCTCCGCTCTCCTCATGCGTCGTCAGGCCCACGATTACTCGCCCGTCGTCCGGCGTCCAGCCCGACTCGGCGAGGGACAGGAGAGCCGTCGTCATGGCGGCCCCGCTGGCCTTCGCGTCCACACTGCCCCGGCCGTAGAGCACCCCGTCGGCCTCGACCGGCTCAAACGGGTCGTGCGGATGGTCGTCCGAGGGCGGCACCACGTCGAGGTGCGAGTTGAACAGGAGCGTGTCGTCCCCGCTCCCTACGGAAAACGCCACGTTGTCTTCGTGCCGCAGTACGTCGACCCCGGCGCGGCGAACGTGGGCCTCCACGAAATCGGCAATTTCCGCCTCCTCTCCGCTGAGGGACGGGAAACGGATGAGTTCTTTGAGGAAATCGACGGCGTCGGTCGGTTTCGTTGAATGGGATGCCATCGCATCAGGCCTTTTTGGGGAGTCTCACGTTGCTGCCGTGCCGAAGCCGGGGTGATGCGTGAAGCGTGATGCGTGAGCTACAGTGTTTCTCGCTTCCGTCTCACGCTTCACGCCTCACGTATCACGTCTCACACACCACCTCCGTTGCCTGAGACCGAGCCAGCAGATCGTCCGGGCCGCAGATGTACACCTCACCGACCGCTCCGTCGAGGGCGTCGAGGGCGGTTTCCACTTTCACGCGCATGCCGCCCTCGATCCAGCCGTCCGCGACGCCCTGCTTGGCGGTGGCCGCGTCGCAGGTGTCGAGGCGGGAGGCCGGGTCGTCGGGGTCGCGGCGCACGGCCCCTGCTCTCGTCACGAACAGAAGCTGCCGGGCTGCCAGGGCCTCGGCCAGTGCGCAGGCAACGGTGTCAGCGTTTACGTTGTAAACCTGGCCCTCCTCGTCAATGCCGAGCGGGGCCACGACGGGCACGAGCGATTGGGGCAGCAGGCCCTCCAGAAGGGACGGATCGACGTGCTCGATATCGCCCACCCATCCAAAGTCGACGGTCTCGCCGTTCACGGTCCACGCCGGGCGCTTCGTCACCTGGACCAGTTTGGCGTCGGCCCCGGAGACGCCCACCGCCGTGAGGTCGTGCTGCTGCGCCTGCGAGACGAGCTGCGTGTTGAGCGCGCCCCGCAGGGCCCACTGCGCAATCTTGAGGTCGAGATCGGTCGTGATGCGGCGCCCCTGCACCCGCTCCGGCGTGTGCCCGAGCCGATCCGCGAGGGCCGTCATCTGCTTGCCGCCGCCGTGGACGAGTACGACCGGCCCCTCGGCCCGCAGCGTGCAGAGGGCAGGCCACAGCTCGGCCAGCGCATCCGGCTCATCCAGGAGCGTGCCGCTGACCTTGATGACGGTCGGGCTGCCTGTATCTGTGCTCATTGCTTGGGTTGGTGATGAGAGGCTCGCCGGACGGACACGTGGTTGCGTATGGGCGTGTGGGCGTCGGAGGAGCTGAACACGCCCAGACGCCTAGACGCCCATACGCAGAACCCCATCCAGTTTGCGGAAGGCGTACGACGATAGGAACGAGCACCGCGATCAATGCAGGCCCCATACGTGCTGGAGCAGGGCCTTCTGCGCGTGGAGGCGGTACTCGGCCTGATCGAGGTGGGCAGCGTGCGGGCCGTCGAGCACCGCGTCGTCCGCCACCACGTTGCGCCGCACCGGGAGGCAGTGCATGAACGCGCCGTCCCGGGTGCGGGCCATGAGGGCCTCGGTGATACGCCAGTCGGCGTGGGCCGCCCGGGCCTCGGCCTCCTGGGTCGGATCCTCGTACATCAGCGGACCGCCCCACGACTTCGCGTACACCACGTCGGCGTCCTCGGCCGCCGCGTCCTGGTCGGTTGAAGTGGTGACCGATCCGCCCTGCGCGTCCGCGACGGACTGTGCCTCAGCCATCAGGTCCGGATCGAGCGCGTGGGTCTCGGGACGGGCCACGGTCACGTCCATCCCGCAGCGGGCCGCCGTGCGGAGCGCGGTATTCGGGACGGCCATCGGCAGCGGCTTCGGGTGCGGGGCCCACGAGAGGACGACGCTCTTGCCCGTAAGATCGTCCCCGAGGCGCTCGGTGAGCAGGGCCGCGTCGGAGAGGCCCTGGCATGGGTGCGCCCAGGCGGACTCCAGGTTGACGACGGGCACGGTGGCGTGGTCGGCGATGGTACGGATGAGCGCGTCCTGCGTGTCCGCCGCGTAGTTAGTGCCGGAGGCGAAGACGCGCACGCCGAGGGCGTCGTGGTAACGCGAGAGGACGCCGATCGCCTCCTTCACGTGCTCGGCCGCATCCCCGTCCATCACCGCGCCCTCCTCCCACTCGAGGCCCCAGCTTCCATCGCCGGGCACCAGGGTGGTGTGGTGCGCCCCCAGATGCGCGGCGGCGCCCTCCATCGAGGTGCGCGTGCGGAGCGACGGGTTCATGAAGACGAGCCCGAGCGACCGTCCCGCCGCCGTTCCGGCCCCGCGCGTCTCGTCGCGTCGATGCACCACCGCCGAGCGGCGGAGCGCGTCCCAGGTCGCGTCCGAGAAATCGTCGATCCGGAGGACGTGCCGCAGGTCGGTGGTCGTGTCGGAGGTCGGAGACGAGGAGGTCGAAGGCATGGTCGGCGTTCGATGGGGAATAAGAACCGAAACAGACAGCGACGTACAGCCGCGCGTCGTTTCAATGACGTCGCATCAACGCGCCTCGGCGGGCGCCGCAGTGGCGTCGAGGGCCGCGTGGAGCGCCTCCGCGAAGGTCGACACGTCCTCATCTGAGACGACCAGCGGGGGCATCAGGCGCATCACGTGCGGGTCCGAGGAGCCGCCGACGAGCACATTCTGGTCGCGCAGCGCCTCCACGGCCGGCGCGACGGGACGGTCGAGCTTCAGGCCCATGAGGCACCCGCGGCCCCGCACCTCGTCGACCACCGGCCCGACCTGCTCGACCACCTGCTCGTGGATTTCGGTGGCGCGGGCCATCAGGTCGTCCTCCACCAGCGTCGTGAGCGTGGCCTCCACGGCCGCCATCGCGAGCATGCCGCCCCCGAACGTAGATCCCTGATCGCCGGTCTCGACGGTCTCGGCAATCGCATCGTCCACCAGTACCGCGCTCACCGGCACCCCCGCGCCCAGGCTTTTGGCGAGCGCAATGAGGTCCGGCATCGCGCCCAGGGGATCGCTCATGGAGAAGGTGCCGGTGCGTCCCACCCCGGTCTGCACTTCATCAAAAATGAGGAGCGTCCCGTACTCGTCGCAGAGGCCGCGGAGGCCCTGGACGTATTCGGGGGAGAGTTCTCGCATACCGGCAATGCTCTGAATGGGCTCGAGAATGACGGCTGCGTGCTTTTCGGAGGCCAGTACCGCCTCCGCCGCGTCGAGGTCGCCCCCCGGGATCCAGGTCGTTTCGGGGAGGACGTCTGTGTAGGGGGCGCGGTACGTCTCGTCGTGCGTGGTGGCGAGACTGCCGAGCGTGCGCCCGTGCCACCCTTCTTCCATCGCCACGACACCGGACCGCGCCGTGTACTTGCGCGCCAGCTTGAGGGCCGTCTCGTTGGCCTCCGAGCCGGAGTTGGCGAAGAACACGTTGCCGAGGCCGTCGGGGGCGAGCCCGGCGAGCCGCTGCGCCGCCCGGGCGCGGACGGGGCTGTGGGCGACGTTCGAGTAGAAAATGAGCTGCTCGGCCTGGGTTTGCACGGCCTCCACGACGCTCGGGTGGCAGTGCCCAAGCAGCGACACGCAGTGGCCCCCGTAGAAGTCGAGGTACCGGGTGCCCTCGGCGTCCCACACGTGCGCTCCCTCTCCCCGAACGAGCGCCATCGGCATCTTGTCGTAGGTGGGGATTTCAAGCCGGTCTTCGGTTTCGATGATTTCGTCGGTGGTCATCGGAGGACGCGGGTTTGATTCAAAGAGCGTCGGACCGCCGTCCGACGTTGCGACGTTTGCGATGCCGTCATGGAGTGGGCAAAACAGAGCGCGGCAGGAGGCCGGCTGGTTCGGGGAGACCGAGCGCGCGATTCAGGTTCTGAACAGCCTGGCTCGCAGCGCCTTTCAGCAGGTTGTCGAGGGCGAAGCCGACGACGAGGACCGAGCCGTCCGTCGTCCAGCCAAGGTCGCAGAAGGGCGTGTCCACGGTGGGCTGGAGCGACGGCAGCCCGTCCGACGAGCACCGCACGCACGGCGCCTCGCCGTAGGCGTCTTCGTACCACGCCGTCACCGCGTCCGGATCGACATCGCCCGACCATTCGATCTGCGCGGTGCCCCAGATGCCCCGCGTCCACGGCCCGGAGGCCGGCACGAAGTCGAGCGTGACGTGCTCGCCGAGCACCTGAAGAATCTCGGGGGTGTGCTGGTGGTCCAGCACCTTGTAGGGACGCACGTTGTCGGCACGATCTGGGAAGTGCGTGGCGGCGGAGGGCGTGGCGCCCGAGCCGGAGGCCCCGGTAAGGGCGGTCACGTGGGCGGTGAACGGCACGTCGTTGCGGGCCGGCAGGGCCAGCGCCAGCGCGATGCCGGTGGCGTAGCAGCCGGGATTGGCCACGAGCGACGCCCCGGCAATCTGGTCGTTCCACTCCGGCAGGCCGTACACCGCCTCGTCCAGTAGTTCGGGGGCCGGATGCTCCACGTCGAACCACTCGGGATAGATGGCCGGATCGGAAAAGCGAAAATCAGCGCTCAGGTCTACGATCGGTCCGTCGAAGCCGGCCTCCAGGATCTCGGGCACCACCTGCATGCTCTGGCCGTGCTCCGCGGCAACCAGCAGCGCGTCGAGCGCCTCCAGATTCACATCGCTCGGAGCCGCAAATGTGTGGTCGACCTGCCCCTGCAGGGACGGATGGGCCGCGCCGATGGGCTGGTCGGCAAAGGTGCGGCTCGTCACGGCGTGGAGCGTGGCGTGGGGGTGTGCAGCGAGCAGGCGAATGCACTCCCCGCCCACATAGCCGGCGCCGTGAAGAACTCCTACCTGAGCGGTCTCAGCCGTTTCGGGAGCAGGGCCAGTTGATGTTGGGGACGAGAGGGTCATCGGTGGATTTGAGAAAGGGGGAATGGGGGAAGGGGAGAATGTCGCTCAGTTGAGTATGAAATCCTGTGAGCGACCCCGAGGACTCGAGAATTACGGCGCGACGGCGAGTTCTTCGTCGGACGGCGGCGGTGCCGCAGCAGCTGTCGCCTCGATTTCTTCCGGAAAAGCAGAGTCGGGAAGCGCCTGCACGACTTCGTCCACGAGCGCCGTGCTTTGCTGGAGGGCGTTGAGGGCGGTGACGCCGAGCCGCTGTGTGATGTAGCGACGGCCCACGTCGTTGTCGGTGACTGGGCCGGTGATTGCCGTGATGTCGGTGTGGTACCGATCGCGGAAGGTTTGCTCGGCAGCCCAGGCGCCGGCCAGGTCGGTGGCCGCCACGACGTGCGCCTCGATGAAGGACTGCAGCTCCATGTCCGTCAGCAGATCGTCGACGCCATAGTAGCCGACGAAGCCGTCGCCCATCTCCGCCACGATCACGTCCAGCTCCTGCGTCTCGTTGAGATGGTGGATCACCCCCTTCGCGATCGGCGTGATCGCGTCCTCAACGGTACAGGCGATGCCTGCGTCGGTGAACGTAGACACCGCGGTGGCCCCGTGCTCCCGCATTCGGCGCACGTCGCGCATGAGGGAGGCCCCCGTCAGCTTAGCGGCTCCCACCCGCAGCCCCTTCTCGGCGAGCCCCTCTACCACGCGGCAGGCCGCCTCCGTCTTGCCGGTGTCCATGGCCGTGCCGCTCACTGCGACGAGGGGCACCGACGCTTCCAAGCGGTGGACCATTTTCAACGCGTCTTCCTGAATTCGGGCGTGGGTCCACTGCCCGTCTCGCTCCACCATGACGGCCCCGAGCACCTCCACCGGCAGCGCCGGGCCGAGGTCGGGGTGGGCCGCGGTGCACTCGCCGATCAGGCCGCCCAGATTGAGCACGTTTAGCGTATCGCCGGGGGTGATGTGGCGAGGCACGCGACCGCTGTACCCCTTCAGCGCCTGCCGCCCGCCGAGCGTGCCTACGAGCACGTCGCCCTCTCGGATGTGGCGAAAGACCCCATCACTGCACTCCACCTCGTCGTACTGATCTTTCTCATCGAGGGCCCGCACCACAATCACGTAGCCGTGCTGAGCCACAACGTAGGGAGAGAGCGTGATGGGCGACTCGACATCGCAATGGGCCGTACTGGAGGCAATCTTGTCGACGGGACCCGTCTGGAAGGTGTCGTCGGTCATATCGGAGCGTGGGAGTGGAGAGCGTGGGAGTGGAGAGTGCGGGAGCGTGTGGGCGTGGGTGTCTTTTCGTTCACTGCGGCTGCGGCGATGAATCGATCTGAGGCTCTGTCGCAACGGAGCTGAGGGATGACTCTTCGGACTTCGTAGAGGAACCGTTGGACCGGGCTTTTTTGGCAAGCAAGG
>PXTN01000112.1 GCA_003022565.1 Bacteroidetes bacterium QS_3_64_15
GGAACCGATGCCTTCTACGAGGGCGAGATTGCCCGGACCATTGCCGACTACGCCGAGCGCACCGGCGGCCATCTGCGAATGGAGGACCTCCGCCAGCACGAGGCCAACTGGGTGGAGCCGGTCTCGGTCAACTACCGGGGCGTCGACGTCTACGAACTTCCGCCCAACAGCCAGGGCATCGCGGCGCTGCAGATGCTGCAGATCCTGAAGGGGTACGACGTGGCGGAGATGGGCCGCAACTCCACCGACTACCTCCACGTGCAGGCGGAGGCCAAGAAGCTGGCCTTCGAGGACCGGGCCCGCTTCTACGCGGATCCGGCGGTTGCGGACGTGCCGGTGCAGGAGCTCATCTCCGAGGAGTACGGCGCCCAGCGGCGGCAGCAGATCGAGATGGACGGGGTGCTCTCCGCTCCGTCGCACGGCAATCCGCAGGCCATGGCCCGCCTCGACGAGGGCGACACGATCTACCTCACGGTAGCCGACTCGACCGGCATGATGGTGTCGCTCATCCAGAGCAACTACGCGGGGATGGGCAGCGGCCTGGTGCCCGACGGCCTCGGCTTCATGCTGCAGGACCGCGGGGCTCTTTTCACGATGGAGGAGAGCCACCCCAACGTCTACGAGCCGGGCAAGCGTCCTTTTCACACCATCATTCCGGCCTTCGCCATGAAGGACGGGGAGCCGTTTCTCAGCTTCGGCGTCATGGGCGGCGGCATGCAGCCGCAGGGCCACGTGCAGGTGCTCTCAAACATCGTCGACTTCGGCCTCAACGTGCAGGCCGCCGGTGACGCGGCGCGCTACCGCCACTACGGCAGCAGCAGTCCAACCGGCGAGGCCATGGAGGGCCGCGGGACGCTGCGCGTGGAGAGCGGCGTCGACGAGGACGTGGTGCGTGCCCTCCGCGGTCGCGGCCACGATGTGAGCGTGGGCGCCGGGGGCTACGGCGGCTACCAGGCCATCCGGTGGGACCCGGAGGCGGAGGTCTACTGGGGCGGCACCGAGATGCGGAAGGACGGGTACGTCGTCGGGTATTAGGTGCGATGTCGCCCGACCGGAGCTCCGCACCTCACTCGTCGAGGCCTGTCCCTGCCGTTGCAGATGAGGAGTCAGCCGGAATGGCCGCCTGCTCGATGGCATCGAGCCGGCGGAGGAGCCGCCAGCGCAGCCCAACGCCGCCCGTCAGAAGCACGAAAATCACGGCGTATGAGACGGTGGTCAGTTCCTGCACGTCCTCCTGCTCCACGAAGGGGACGCGCGTCGTGAGGAGCCACTCGGCCAGCACATTCCCTTCCACCAGTAGGAGGGTCCCAAGCGCTACGAGCAGGACAGCGCGGACGACCAGCCCCCACCAGAGATAGCCGCGCAGCACAGGCGCACCATGCTTCGTGTCGTAAACGCGGCCGAGAAGTCGATCGAGCATGAGGGCAGGATGGGAAGGAAGAATCGTTTCCGTGCTTCTGCAGTGATGGACTGGTCTGGGATGAGCCCGTCTGGTACACGGGTTATGCGTTACGAGTCATGCATCATAAGTCACGCGTCACCTCACCGGCTTGCACTGATAATAGTTGTAATCGCAAAGCACAGTTTCGAGAATCGGGGTCGGCGCAAGATTATTCGTCGCGTCCATCTCGCGGGGACGGACCGTCCTCTGTTTTGATCGAGGCTCTGGGCGACCCGGAAGGCCGGCTCGCAGTCGTCGAGCGAGATGGGGGCTGCGTCTTCGTGACGGCAATGCCGGCAGCGAGGTCGCTGAGGCGCGGGTCCGCGCCGGTGCATGAGTCTGAAAGAACAGAGCGTGGTGTGGTCGCCCTGCCGTCACCAGAAGCGAGGACGGGTGTTTAGTTTCCCGCCCCCTGTGGCTGCAGCACGAAATCGAGGTCGCGGGAGACGGTCGTGCCGGTCACCTCGTCGGTGACGCGAACGGTGACGCGCACGTCCTGGGGCTCGTCCCGCTCAATCTCGGAGAGGTCAAGCAGGATCGTTTCTCGCGTCCGGCGATCGGTCCCCTCCATGGTCATCTCGGTGCTGGTGCGCTGCGTGTCGGTGCCGCGGAGGAGCTCCGTCCAGCCGCGCTTCGTTTCGCCCTCCGCTTCGTAGGACACGCTGTAGCGCGTCCGGTCGTCGGCCCCATAGGTCAGGTGATATACCTCGAACGACAGCAGGAGGGGCGTGTCGGCCGAGAGGGTGCGGAACGGGTAGGGGGAGGCCTGTTCGGCCGGAGTGGCAAGGGTGCGGGCGGTCGTGTCGGGGAGCGTCAGCACCTTCACGTCGCTCATCTCGACCCGGGCCCCTTCGGCCCGGAGCGGCTGCAAGGAATCGGCGCGGGCCGTGGCCGTCCGGCGCTGGGGGCCCAGGCGCTTTTTGCTGGACGACGAGTCGGTGGGCCACAGCTGATACTGGCCCCACTGCAGGCCAAGGTGATGAAGGGTCGTCGCCCCGCGGAACGAAAGGGGATCCGGCACGATCATGCGCGGGTCGTCCTCCGAGTCCACTTCCACCCGATACCGCCGGTTCTGCCGTTGCGACGACTGACGATCGGCGCTGTACCGGACCGCCGAGACGTTGATGAGGGAGGACGCCAGCGAATCCTCGTCCCCCATCGGAAGCGCGGCGGCGGGCACGCCCCAGTACACCTCGGTCCGCGTCGTGCCGTCCGCGTCCAGGAAGCGGGCGGTGCGCACTGCCACGGGCAGCCGCGCCTCGCCCTCCAGGAGCGTCGTGTGCTGGCGGGGCATGGCCTCCTCGCGGCGCTCCGCAGCCCGCCGATCCTCCCGTTCGGCGCGCGACACCATGCGGGGCACAAAGCGGGTGGGAAAGTCGATCCCAAAGGCGGGACTCGAGGAGACGCGCCGCGTCTGTCCCACCCCGGCCCCGACTTCTACCGATTGCTGTCCGGACGTCGAGGGGCCCATGGCCTGCATCTTCTGCCAGTCCGCATAATTGGCAATCTCCGAGTACCGCGAACTGAAGTTGATGTGGTAGAGCGCCAGCTCGCGGTAGATGGCCCGCATGGCCATAAGCGCCGAATAGGCGATGTTGAGGCCCCGTTCGTTGTCCGGCCGTTGCTGCGTGAGGTAGTCGGGAACCAGTTCGTTCGCCTTCGCAATCGCGAAGCAGTCCGACGTGTCCTCCTCGGCAAAGAGGTAAAAGCCGGACTCGTCAATGTGGGTGTACAGCCAGATTTCACTCTCGGGGAAGCTGGAGGGTGGGACGTTGACCCCAAACCGGTAGACCTCCCGGAAAAACTCTCCGTCTTCGTAGTTGAGCGTGCGCCGCTTGTAGGGGCTTCCAAAGCGAAGCTGCACGATGCCCCGATCGTCGAGCCCGCTGATCCGCTCTGAGCACCTGTAGTTCTGCTGGACGTGGACCAGCCGAGTGAGGTGTTCTTCCAGGCGCTCGTTCGCGTCGGTGGCCGGATAGGGATCGAGCCCGCGCCACCATTCTCCCAGGGCCGAGCCCGCCTCCGGTCGAAACGTCCAGTTTTTCGCGGCGGTGGAGCGGTCTTCACGGATCACCCGGGCCAGCGCGGAATCGGACATGAGCGGGGCCACCTGGGCAACGCGGCGGCGAAAGAGCGACTGCGCGGCCGCAGCGGTGTCGGCCCCCACGCGGCGCAGAAGCGACCGGTAGGTGTTCACTGCATAGAGCCGCTCGCCCCGGAGCTGTTCGGGCGTGAGGGTTCGCAGGTACGCGTCCGTGAGACGCGCATCAAACTGCCCGCCGGCCCGGAGGGCGCGGTGTCCCGCTTGCCAGGTCGTCCGTGCTTTCGCAGCGCGGCCAATCCGGTCGTACGCCTCTCCGAGCCAATAGGCCGCCGCGCCGTGCGACGGGGCCACGAGCGCCGAGTCGACACGCAGCGCCGAGCGCAGCAGGGAGACGGCATCCTCGGGGCGTCCCGTCCGGAGCAGACGCACTCCCGCCCCGACCTGGTCGGAGGCCGACAGTCGCTCGATGTCGGGAACGTCGATCTGGGCCTGCGTGGGCGCGAGCGATCCCCAGAGCAGCAGCCCGCCGACGACCCAGAGCATGACCGGCACCACTCGGGGCCCCCAGGACCTTGGTGACCACGTGTGTGCGGCGGGGACGGGGGTGCTCATGGCGCGTTGCTTACTGCGCGGGGACTGCACGGCAACCTTTGACCTCCACGGCCTGCAGGGGTTAAGATGCTCACCGAACCTTTGTCGTTCCCGCCTGTCCCGTTTTATCCGCAAGATGAAACGAATGCAGAAGGTCCGTTACGAATTCGCCGGAGCGGAATCCGTTTGAGGCGGGACCTGTACCTTCTCTCAAGTCACTCGCACACAGCGGTCCGACCGTCCTGTGGCCCCATTCGCGTCCCGCTTTCAATCGACGAGCCGAAGTGAGCGCTGGTCGCTCGCCAACGCCGTCGCCGTGCTCCTGGCGGCTGCGGGGAGCCTGTGGCTTCGTACGTTCGGTCCGCTGCTCCTCGTGGGAACGGTCATGCTTGGCCTCCTCGTCGTGGCCAAGCGCGCACGCTGGACCCCGGAGGGCTCCTTCGGGGTCGCCAATAGCGTGACGGCGTTTCGCATTGGGCTCCTGCTTCTTCTTCCCCCGGCGGCTTCTGCCGGGCCCGCAGCTCTCATTGCGCTCAGCCTTCTCATCCTTGCCCTCGACGGGCTCGACGGCTGGCTCGCACGGCGGTACGGGCTCACATCCGAGTTTGGGGCCTTTCTCGACAAAGAGACCGACGCGCTCTTTCTCCTTCTTCTCTGCGGACTCGCTGCGTTCCGCGGGGTCCTGCCCCCATGGATTCTGGGCGCCGGGCTGCTGCGGTACGGGTTCGTCGTGGGGCTCTTCCTGCTCCCCTCTCCTCAGAAGACGGAGTCCCGATCGTCGATGGCGCGGTACGTGTACGGGTGCATGGTTGTCGCGCTGCTCGTGTCGTTCCTTCCGTATCCGGCCCTGTACCGCCCGCTCGTCGCCGTAGCGACGGCAGCGCTCCTCGTGTCGTTCGGGCGCTCGCTCTGGCGGATCGTCGCCCCGCAGAGGGCGTTGGGGGAGCCGTGATCTGGGCGCGAGAAGGCCGCCCCCAACCATGGCCGTGTCGTTCTCCACCGAAGGCCTCGCTTCATGTCGAGTCACTGGCGCACGTCGCTCTCTGCCCCCCGCCAGGCCCTGATTCTCTTCGTCGGCACGGGGGGCCTCCTCATTCTCCTTCCGTCTCTCCCGTCCTTAATCACTCCGCTCCCGCGGAGCCCGTACTTTCCGCTCTCTGTAGAGGTGCTCGTGCTGGTCACGGCGGTCGTCTACGCGGGCCGCACCCGATGGGACCAACCTGTTCGCGTCGGGGCGGGGGTGGGGCTGGGGCTTCTGTTGCTCTACGAGGCGTACGATGCGACCGTGCACGCAGCCTTCCGGCGGAGTGGGATGGTCTACGAGGACCTTCAACTCGTCGACAATTTGGGCTATTTTCTCCTCGATCTATGGTCGTGGCGCACGGCCGGCGCGGGCCTGCTCCTGCTCGCCGCGCTGATCGGCCTGGGACTGCTCGTGCGATGGGGCCTTCGCACCCTCAGCCGGACGGGCCACTACGGCGGATGCCGGGCGCTCCTGCTCGCCGCGCACCTCGTGGCCTGGCCGCTCGTAGGCGTGGTGGGACCGGCCCTGGAGCTCGGGCCTGTAAACCTCACGTATCAATCCTCGGGCGAGCGCACCCGCGTGCGGACCCCAACCACCCGCGCCGTTGCCAACGTGAAGGCCTCTCTCCACCTCGCAACCATGCTCGACTCGCTGCGCACCGCTCCCGTCGACTCGAGCTACGCGGCGTACGACACGCTTTCCCTCGACCGGCGCCCGCCCATCTACCTCCTCATGATCGAGTCGTACGGCTCGGCCCTGAACGCCCATCCGGATCTCCGCGCTCCGTACCGCACCCTCATGCAGCACACCGACTCGGTCTTCGCGGCGGACGGGTGGCACCGGGCCACGGCGCGGTGCGAGATTCCCGTGCGGGGCGGGCGCTCGTGGCTCTCCATCGCCTCGTTCCTCACCGGCACGCGGGTGGAGCATCAGCTTCTCTACAACCAATTTCAGGACGCGGCACTGCGCGACAGCACGGAGACTCCCCACCTCGTCCACTTCCTCAACCGGCAGGGCTACCGCACCCTCGCCCTCCAGCCCTTCACGTTCGAGCGGCCCGGCCTCCCGGTCCGCAACCTCTACGATTTCGACACGACGATCTACCGGAACGACCTGAACTACCGCGGCCCCTCGTACGGCCTCGCGGACGCGCCCGACCAGTACAGCCTCCACTACACGCACGAGACGTACCTGCAGCCTTCGGCAGATCCGTTCGTTCTCTTCTTCGAGACCGTCGACTCGCATTCGCTCTGGAACTACGGCCTGCCCCCCTACCCTGCCGACTGGCGCCAATTTAACACGCAGGCCAAGGCTCCTCACTCTCCACGTTCGGATTCGGCGACGGGACCGCCCGTCTTCCTGCCGGACTCGATTACGAGCCCGACGATCTACGACCAGCCGACGCGGTTCCGCTACCTCCGACACGTGGCCCACGAGTGGCGCGTCCTCCGCGAGTACCTGACCGAGAAGGCCCCGCCCGGCAGCCTCGTGCTGCTGATGGGCGACCACCAGCCGCCCCTCATCGAGACCACCGACAGCACGGTGCCGGTTCACGTGCTTAGCACCGACCCGACGCTCGTCGATCGGGTCCGGCAGCGCGGGTTTACCGACGGCCTGCTCCCGACCGACGCGAGCCCCCGCCTTCGCCAGGAAGGGCTCTACTCGTTCCTCGTCCGCCTTCTGGCGGCGCACGACCGGGCCGGCCCCGCCGCCGACACGACAGAACTTCCTCCGCTGAAGCCGAAGGGCGTGTCGCCGTCCCTACTGGTGCGGTAGCACATGCGTCCCTATGCGTTTTCGGCGGTCCGGGCGTGGAGTGTGGTCAATGCCTCCCGAAACCGATCCGTTGATTCTACCCATGTCGGAAAGAGTCGGCTCTGCCGCCGGGCCGCGGCGGCCATCTGCGCCCGCGTCATCGGGTCCACGAGGAGCGACCGCAGCGCGGCCCGGAGCGCCGGGTCGTTGCCCGCCGGCACGAGATGCCCCGCGGCAGCGTCGCCGAAATTTTCCGGAAGCCCGCCGACGCGGTAGCCTACCACCGGCAGCCCGCGGGCCATGGCCTCCCGGGTCGAGAGGCTGCACGTCTCGAAGCGGGAGGGGAGCACGAAGAGGTCGGCCCGGTCGTACCAGGTGCGGAGGGTGTCGGGGGAGACCGGACCGGACCAGGTGACGCGGTTGGTCAGCCTGGCGGCCCGGAGGCGCCGGAAGACCCCCGCGGCGTACTCGGGGTCCAGCGACGCGTCGCCCACGAGGGTCCACGTCCACGAGAGATCCCGCAGGCGGCGGAGCACGTCCACGAACGACCGAAGTCCCTTCTCGGGGAGCAGGTTGGCCACCGTGAGCAGGCGCGGTGGCCCGTCCCCCAGTCGCATGGGGCACGTTCCCCGATATTGCTCGCCGAGCCCCGGCCGGGCCACCTTCGCCTGCTCGGGGGGCAGCCCTTCGTCCACGAGCGCCCGCCGTGTGAAGCGACTCGTCGTGACCGCCCCCTCCACGATCTCCAGCGTTGCCCGCTCGTCCCCGGTGCCGTCGTCGTCCTCTCTGTTCGGATCGACGCAGCGTAGATAGTGCACCAGCAGAACGAAGGAGGCCGCTGGGTGCTCCGCGTGGACGGCCCGGAGGGCGTCTGGGTGCTGCGCGAGGAGGCTGTCCGCGACGATCACGTCCGTGCCCGACAGGTCGAGGCGGGAGGCCGGCGTCTCGACCGGATTCCAACGGACAATCCGGACCGGAGTCTCAGGACGCAGCTCCGCCGCGATCCGCCGGTTGTACACGTTGCCCCCGGTTTGCAGGGCGTGGATGTCGGGGACGAGAAAACAGACGGTCACGGATGACGACGCGTCAATTCGGGAACCCGGGCCGAGTCCTTCTCCACCGTCGGGAAACGGCTGACGTTCCCCGCGGAGGCCCCTGTGATCGAGAATGGGCCCGGACGCTGTCCAATGCCCTCGGGCTGAAGACGGGGAACTGCGCTGCACGCCCTCTCCCGAACCGCACTTCGGGGACGAACGTACAGTATGCTGTATCTAGTATCAGTATGCTGTATCCAGTATGCTGTATCTCGGCCCAATCGTCCATTAAATACGCGCGCCATGAGCCGGCTCACGATCGACCTCCCGTCGCACGTCCCTGCAGACGAAGCTCGTCTCCTTCTCAGCATGAAGCTCTACGAGGCCGAGCGCATTTCCCTCGGCAAAGCCGCTGAACTCGCGGGCTACTCAAAACGGGCCTTCATGGAGGTACTTTCCAAGGAGGGCATTCCCGTGATCAACATTTCGCCGGAGGATCTGGACCGTGAACTCGACGACTAACTACCGGAAATCGCTATCCACGTTACCGAGTGCTCCGAATTCGTTTTGAATGCAGTGTTCGAACGGCGAAGAGTCCGGCTCGGGGGCCGGAACGAACCGACCCTTATCAGGAGGCGCTTCCTGCGATCGCGAGTGCTCGGCTGTGTATAATGATCTTCGGCAAACGGTATAATGCCGGTTTGTCTGCCCGATACGTCTTGTCTGATCCATCTCGATCGGATCAACCGACTCGACCTACTCCGGGCGCTTTATGACGATGTTCGCATCCCACCCGCAGTGCGCCACGAATGCGGCGATGCACCGAAGGGCATCGAAGTGGCTTCTGCACCGGAAGAGATGCTGGTACGTTTGCTGCGCCGGACTGTAGATGCGGGAGAAGCTGAGGTCATTGCCCGTGCCACCGAACTCGACAATTCCCACGCCATTTTGGACGATGCCGCTGCTCGGCGAGAAGCCTCAGAGCTCGAATTGACCGTTCTTGGAACCGTCGGCCTGATTCTTCGGGCAAAACAGGCAGGACACATTTCCGCTGTCCGTCCCCTCCTCGACGCCCTTCAGGGAAGTGGATTCTGGATGTCCGATGCGCTGTATCAGCATGCGCTCCGCCGCGCCGGTGAGGAATGACCGATTTCAACCCTCGCCCGCGAGCGCCTACCGTACGAAGCGGCTCGTCGTAATGGCCCCGTCTACCACGCCCATCGTCGCACGCTCGTCCGTCGCGAGCGCCGTGTCGGCGGCCGCGGATCGATGCAGTGGAGGTAGTGGACAAGAAGGACCAGAGTCGCCGCTGGGAGCTCCTCCCGCACGGCGCGAAGAGCATCGGGATGCCGCGCGAGGAGGCTGTCCGCCACGACCACGTCCGTGCCCGACAGATCGAGGCGGGAGGCCGGCGTCTCGTCCGGAGTCCAACGGACAATCCGGACCGGAGTCTCGGAACGAAGCTCCGCCACGATCCGCCGGTTGTACACGTTGCCCCCGGTTTGCAGGGCGTGGATGTCGGGGACGAGAAAACAGACGGTCACGGACGACGACGCGTCAATTCGGGAACCCGGGCCGAGTCCTTCTCCACCGTCGGGAAACGGCTGACGTTCCCCGCGGAGGCCCCTGTGATCGAGAATGGGTTCGGACGCTGTCCAATGCCCTCGGGCTGAGGACGGGGAACTGCGCTGCACGCCCTCTCCCCAACCGCCTCCGATGACGGCACAGTTGAGGCCGGCATTTGTGCTGACCGCGACGGGCTCATAATAGATGTGCTCGATAACGACGGCGATAATAACGGCAACAATTATGATAAGAGCAATATAAAGATAACAGAGATTACTCAAGAAGCGTCAAAGGGAACAGCGGTAAGCTTTGAAGATGACGATGGTGTAGACAAGATTTCCTACACACCAGATGGAGATGAAACTGGTAATGACAGTTTTGAGTACAAAGCAAAGTTTCCTGACGACACAACCGATACGGCAACAACTACCGTCAATGTCACCGGCGACGAAAGCTCCTGCGGCCCGCTGACGGTTCGCGTTGTAGATCAGGATAAGAATCTGGTCAATGCAACCTTTACGCCGATGTACGACACAAAAACTGCCGACGGAGTGCTCGAGCCGCTGCCACCAAAATCCGGCGAGTGGACCTACAACGTTGAAGTCACCGACAAGCCCCGTCTTTCAGAAATGAACGAAGGGCTTCTTAATATCCCCGACGGCTTTGCGACCAACACTCCGTGCAGGTAGGGAGCGGATTTGCGTGAAAACAAGAAAAAGCAATAGGTCGTAGGGTCAGATTCGTGACCAAGCGAACCGACCCCTACGA
>PXTN01000113.1 GCA_003022565.1 Bacteroidetes bacterium QS_3_64_15
GGGATTTCCCCACCACGCCCTCGATAGCCACCTGCCCAAACTCATCCGCTCGGGCCTGCGGGTGGCCATCTGCGAGCAGACCGAGGACGCCGACAATTCAAGCGGGAAGGTGGTGGACCGCGACGTGGTGGAGGTCGTGACTCCGGGGGTACTGCAGAGGCACAATGTAGCCGTCCACGTCCCGAATCACAACGGCTCGGGGCACGGCAATCGCATCTTCGCGACGGCGGCCGATTCTCACCGTTCTACTGAAGCAGAAATTCGATACCCCCGCGCTCCCACTCCCCCATTCGCCCGTGCGTTCCTGGCTTCCCTCCTACGATCAGAGGCTGCTGAGCCTCCATCGCACGATTAAGCTTTTAACATACGATCGCCCTGTGACCCGAGGCATCGAGAAATAGGGCGATCCGAGTCGTCTCGGCTGGGATTCAGAACCGGGCGCGCTGTCGGCGCTTGAGCTCGCGCAGCTTTTGCAGGAGCGCCTGCTTTCGCGCCCCGACGACCGACTCGGCATCCGCACCGGCGGATTCCGTCGCCGTCCGGTACGCCTCGGACGCCCGGAGCTGCTCGATGGAGGCCTTCAGATCCGACACGGCTCGACGCAGAGAAGCCTCCGCGTGGACGTCCGATCGATCCGCTGGGGCCGAGGGCGGCCGGGGGAATCCCCACGTGTCCAGGTCCTCGGCGATCGCCCGGACGGCTTCGGTCTGGTCGGCATCGTAGGCCGACTCGAGGGCCTGAAACGTGGCCGCCGCCTCCTCGTGGTACGGGTCGGCCACCGCGTCGGGGTGACACAGCTTCGTGGCCCGTCGGTAGGTCGCCTTCAGATCTTCCTCGGACGCCCCAGCGGAGGAGGGGGCGGCGGCCCGTTGCTCCTGAAACTCCTCGTAGGCGTCCTGCGCGTCGTGGTAGGCATTCCGGAGGCGGGCGCTTCGCATGCGGGCCTGGGCCGCCTCCTTGAGGCGCTTCATCTGCAGCCGAAGCACTTCCTCCTGGAGAGGGGCCACCTCCTCTTCGTATTGCGACTGCAGGGCCCGGACCTGCTGCTCCAACTCGGCCTTCTCCTGCAGGCGCCCGGCAAGGGACCGGCGTAGCTCCTGAAGGTCGGGCTGCATCATGCTCGCATTTGGCGGGACTCGTGCCGTGGCTTTCCACTTCGGAGTTTAAATGATACAATAGGAGTGTGAGATCCACGCTCCTGTGCACAATCAGCGGGCTGCCGAACCAGCGGATTCCTTGATCTAGAGCCTTTCGAATTGCGAACCGTTCTCATGTACGACTCCATCTTGGTCCCGGTCGATCTTTCCAGCACGAACGAATACGTCCTGGACACGGCCCAGGAACTGGGTGCCACGGACCAGACGCGAATCCAGTTGCTCCACGTCATCGAAACGCTCCAGGACGAAGAGCCCGGCGAGATGGATGAGTTCTACGAAGAGCTTCGGGAGGACGCCGAAGCAAAAATGGAAGCCTGGGCCGCCGAGATGGGCGCCAACGGCTTTGAGGTCCAGTCCACCATCGTGTACGGCGAGCGGGGGCCGAAGGTGACCGAGGTGGCCGACGAGGAGGACACCGATCTGATCGTGATGCGCTCCCACAAAGTCGAGCGCGACGATTCCGAGGCGCAGGTCGGAACGGTGAGCCACCAGGTGGCGGTCTTCGCCCCGTGCTCCGTGTACCTTGTTCGCCCGTAGTCACGCATGGGCGTGTCTGCGTGCTTGCGCGTGGGCGTCCTCGTGTGTCGGGGGGTGGGGGAAGGGCAAAGGACGAGGAGCGTATGAGACGCGGGGATCGGAAGACGCGGGGACTTGCTCGGCGTGGCACGGTCTCTGCATCCCCCCATCTCCGCGTCCTCCCTCCGTAGAATGGCGGTTGACGCTGTACTATGCTCGTCGGCGCAGGCTTCAGGAACGCCTCCACAGATTGGTATATCCCTCTCCCATTGACCCGTCTGACCGCCCATGATCTATGGCATCACCGGCAATCCAACCAAAGAAAATCTGTGGGATCCTCTCGCCTCGCTGGTTCAGCGACTGCTCGACGAGGACCGCGAGTTCTGGATCCATGAGCCGATCGCGGACGGCCTCGTTGAGCGCAACTTGTTCGCCCCTGCAGTCTGCGATGATCACGCCGTTTCCAATATCGCCGAGGCGGGCGACTTGGTGTTGTCCTTCGGCGGAGACGGGACGCTGTTGCGCAGTGCCCACCTGACGGGCCCCAATGACACGCCTCTCCTGGGGGTAAACATCGGGCGCCTTGGCTTTCTGGCTGACATCGAGATCGAGCAGATCCACGACGCGCTCGACGCGCTGGAGGCGGGCAACTACCGCGTCGAGGAACGCCTGGTCCTTCAGGCCCAGTTGGACTCCCACCCGGCCTTCGACACCAAGTGGGCCCTGAACGAGTTCGTGCTCGACCGCAGCGGGGCGGCAGGCCTCATCGAAATTGAGGTGATCGTGAACGGCACCCCTCTCAACACCTACTGGGCCGACGGCCTGATTATCGGCACGCCGACCGGATCGACCGCCTATTCGCTCTCGACCGGAGGTCCCATCATTGCACCCGGCGTGGAGGCCGTCGTTCTCACCCCGATCGCCCCTCATACCCTCACCGTCCGGCCCATCGTTTTGCCCGCCGAGGCCACCATCACCTGCCGGGTTTCGCAGAACGACCAACCGTACGTGTTTGCGGCGGATGGGCGGAGCACCATGTTTGAAGAGCACGACCTCGAGTTTAGCGTCGAACGGGCCCCCCACACCGTGAACCTCGTCAAGCTCCCGGGCCAACACTTTTTCCACACGCTCCGGTCGAAACTGATGTGGGGGGTGCGCCGTTCGGACGATTCGGCTGGTGCGAGCGACCCTTCCCCCGAGGACCGAGACGCCCCCTGGTGACGGAGGCTGTGGTCCGTGTGCCTCGTCGTTGAAAGGCACGGACGCGACCGATACGTAGGGCTCGCATCTGCCCGAGAAGACCCGGCGGCGCCTGACCGGCCAGGTAGCTCAGGCGGTAGAGCAACGGCCTGAAAAGCCGTGTGTCGGCGGTTCGAATCCGCCCCTGGCCACAACGCCATTTGGGCGACTCCGAGGACTTCTCCCCCAAGGTGCCCTTTTCAGAGCCCTCCTCCACGGAGAGCATCTCCGGATGGGCCACCACCTTCTGCTCCAGTTCCTCGACACGAGCGTTGAGCTAGCGGATCTGCTCGGCCTGCTGAAGAATAGTCTCGATCAGCGCGTCCGGATCATCGCGCAGACCCTCGAGCGTCTCCTGAAGACGGGCGTTCCGGTCGGTGTGATCAGTTGAATCAGTCATTGTTCCAACTTACAGACGAACCTGCGCAATCGCTAAACAGGTACGCGCAAGGGCTGGGTAAAAAAATGCCCCACCCCCGCACGGCCGCGGAAGGTGGGGCTTTGCTTGTCCAGCTCGGTGAGTTTACCCAGCTTCATGCGTGCATGAGCTGTGGAGCACCAGCTGTGGTAGGAGGGCTTGGTTCTCTTTCGTCCTACTGACCGGTGACGTAGCCAGTCGACCGCACAGTCACATCACCAGATTCAGCCGCTTTTGGCATTGCTTGCTTTGATCCCTTGTCGCTCTCATACGCGAACGAGATCTTGAGGAAGCCATGGTCTTGGTTACTGAGACCGATATCACCACCGCTTTCGCTCTCACAGTCGCGATCGGAGTCAGCCTTACAACCGTGCACTGCGGTGACACGGTAGTACAGTCCAGCCTCAAACCAGCTCGGCAACACGTCCAGAAACACGGACGTGCGCCAGCCATCGACTGACGGATCATCGGCCACAATCGGTGTCGTGTGGACGTCTGTCATGTTGTCATCCGTACCGATTTCAATCCGAAGTACATGATCCTCGCCGGAATCATCCGACTCTAGTCTATTCTCATCCGAGACGTAAATGTTGCCGACCGCCTCGGTGATTGTGGCAGGAAGCTTACCTGCAGAAGAGCGATCCGCGAAAAGTATTTTTCGCTCTCCCTCTGCAGGGGAGATAAATACGGTATTTTGGGTGCTTAGATTGATCACCGTATAAATCTCATGCACCTCACCATCATCCTGTTGAGACCGGCAGCCGGGATCACCACTGTCACCTTTGGTCGGGATGTCGTTGCCGTCTTCATCCGTCCAGACACCGACGAGTTCATCTCCGTCATTGTCTAGCCCATTCACGCAGTGTGGCACACGCCGCTGGCCGAGCGTTACTGGCGAATCCTCGATCACGAATGTTTCACTGGTGTCGGCGTAGACCTCGCTTTCTCGCTCGTGCTCAGCGGCCGAAGCGGTTAGCTCGTCCACGTTTACGGACACCTCGGTGGTCAGCGGGCTTGCGCCACTCGCCACGGTCTCGCCGTCGGCCGAAAGCTCAAGCGAGGAAGCAAGCTGAGTCTCCGTCTCTAACGCCTCGGCTTTTACCGTTACTTCAGCCGTCTTCTCCGCAAGCTCAATCTCCACGGTCTGTGAGCTTGTGGGCGTGTACGTGCTGGATCCATCTTCGTAGCCGTCACGCTCGGCCGTAACCTCGCGTGTGTCCGTGCTGTAGGCCACCGAGTCGGTAAACTCCCCGGTACCGGTGACATCTCCATCAGACACGTGAGCGTCCTCGAGCACATTGCCGTCCGTATCCAGTGGCCGGTAGGTAATGGCCACGCTGTCGGGTGGGGGCGCCTTGATGGAGACGGCCACTTCGTCGGTTTTAGAGCTTTCGCCGTCGGAGACGGACAGTTCGGCGGTGTACTCACCGGCCGACTCATAGGTGTGGCTGACCGTCTCACCACTGCCAGTTGCTCCGTCGTCAAACTCCCAATTGTATGTAAGCGAGCCGGCGTCGCCGTCCGGATCCTTTGAGCCGCTGCCGTCGAAGGTCACCTCCGTGCCGGCCGTCGTGTCCGTCGGGTTGGCCTCGGCCACCGCGGTCGGCGGCTGGTTGCCGCCGGTATCACCAGGATCACCGCTGTCGCAGGCGAGAAGTCCAAAACAAACGGCAACTACGGTGAACGCCAGGTACACGTCTACCGTCCAGTTCGAGTACTGCAATAGGAAACGCTCCATAGCGTTCACCTCTTAAACTGTGAAAGAGGAAAGAGCTACTCGTCTACCTGTAGTGTATCAGAAACACAAATGGATTTCTCACTGTAAGAAAAACACAAGAGATTTGTATACTGTCAACCTTTCAGCTCAAATCCACTGGTACGTGGCGACACCAAAGCTTACATTCGAATTGATGGGCTAAAAATATGTGAAACAGACACTTAGGCGTTTTTTATTTGCCGGGGCGACAGTCACGTTTCTGGAAATTTCCTCTGAGGAGGCAGCCGGCGGAGGCGTCAGTCCTGCCCGTTCTCAATCGGCGGGGCGCCGGCGGCTCGGACCTCGCGTTCGAGCTCCGGGATGACCTGCTCAGCGAGTTCACTCAGCCGGTCTTGGATGTTGGCCAGCTCACTACGCCCGGCCGCCACGGTCTTTTCGTGCATCTCCGTCGGGCCGTATGTGGTGCCGAGGGCCCGATAGCCTACAAACATGCGTGAACTCGGACTCGGTGGATTGCGCTCGCCGATCTGGTTTTTGGCTTCGCTGCCCTCCATTTCTTCCCGAAGTTCGAGCAGGCGCGAGCGTGCGTCATGGAGGCGCTTCACCAAGTCCGGCGCCTCCTCCTCGGCCCGCGCGAGCGCGGTCTGGAGCGCATGCACCTTGTCAATCTGTTCGTCGAGCGTGTTAGAGGCGGCCGTAAGCTCCTGCTGGAAGGTCTCAAGCTCTTGCCGGAACGACGCGATCTCCTCGCCGGGCGCCCCCTCCAAGGTACCCTCGCGAAGCGGCGTGACCTCGAAAGTCACCGGCCCGGACAGTTCGGTAACCTCGCCATTCTGGACTTTCGTGAGGGTGGCGGTGTAGGTGCCCGGCGTAGCGGGGAAGCCGCCGTCGTCGAGGCTCTCTGGGATCTCCGCCCCTAGATCCACAACATCCTTCTCGGCGTGGCGCAGGTCCCAATTCACGCGGTGGAAGCCTGGAGATGTCGGGCCATTCACTCGATTCACGATCGTTCCACCTTCGTCCCGCACGACGACCTGCACCATCGGGCCCTGCTCCCGGATCTCCTCCTCGAGCCCGTTCCACCCGGGGAAGGACACGTCCTCATCCGTCTCTAGCTCGGCTTCCCGCTCCTGCCGATTCGCCTCTTTGGACTGATAGCCGTCCTTCAGGTAGTAGGTGAAGACGGCCCCGAACGGCGGGTTGTCCGCCTGATAGTCGTCGTGGCCCTGGTACTCGGAGACCTCGTTGGGCATGTACCAGAAGGCGTCCCGCGGTTCGAAGAGATGGGCCTCCTGATTCAAGAGCTCCGTATCGAGCTCGCGGAGGGGCGTGTAGTCATCCAGAATGAAGATGCCGCGCCCGAAGGAGCCCGCGACAAGGTCGTTGTGACTCCGCTGGATCGTGATGTCGCGGAAGGCAACCGTGGGCGCGCCGCCCTCGAGCTGCACCCACTCCTCGCCCCCGTCGACGGTGAAGAAGACGCCGAACTCCGTCGCGGCAAATAGGAGGTCCGGGTTGACGTGATCCTGCACCAGTCGCCACACGAGATGTCGATCGGGCAGATCGCCGGCGATCGAGGTCCAGGTTTGTCCCCGGTCGGTCGTCTTGATCAAGTATGGCGAAAAATCGCCATTCTTGTGCGCGTCCATAGCCACATACGCCGTATTGGCGTCGAATCGGTCGGCCTTGATGTCGTTGATGAAGGCGGTCTCCGGAACGCCCTCGATGTCGGCGAGCCGAACTTCGCGCCAGTTCTCGCCGCCGTCCTCGGTCACCTGGATGCGGCCGTCGTCGGTCCCCGCGTAGATGAGGCCTTCCTGCTGGGGGGACTCGGCCAGGGACGTGATCGTGTTGTAGTTGGTCATGGCGAGGACGTCCCACGGATTTTCCCAGCTCTTCTGCTTGCCCATAATGGGCAGCTTGAGGCGCTCCTGATCGAGCGTCAGATCCCCGGAGATTGGGGTCCAGCTATCGCCCCGGTTCTCGCTGCGCCACACGCGGTGCGAGGCGTGATATAGGCGTTCCGCGTCGTGGGGACTTACCTGAATCGGGGCGTCCCAGTTAAACCGCTCGTAGTCTTCTCTCTCCCGCGGCTGGGGCTGAATGAAGACCTGGTCCCCGGTCGCGAGGTCGACGCGGTGCAGGCCACCCTGCTGCGTTTCGGCATAGATGATCTTGTCGAGCTCCGGGTCGGTGGCCGAGTCGTGTCCGTCGGCCCCAAGGGTCTTGAACCAGTCGGCGTTGCGGATGCCGCTTTCGTGCTCGGTGCGCGAGGGCCCGCTGTTCGAGCCGTTGTCCTGCGTGCCGCCATATACGTTGTAGAACGGCTCGGCGTCGTCGACCGAGATCTTGTAGTACTGCATGATCGGCAGGTTGTCGAGGAAGCGCCAGGTCTCCCGGCCGTCGTAGGTCTCGTAGAGGCCGCCGTCGGATCCGACCAGCATGTATCCGGGATCGTCCTCCCGGAAGGCGATGGCGTGATCGTCGCTGTGCTTGCGTTCGATGTCCATCGACTCAAAATTCGCGCCGTGGTCCTTGGACACCTGCGTGACAACGCTCACTAGGAACAGGATGCCGTGATCGTGCGGCGAGGCGTACAGCTCCTGGTAGTAGTGCGGCCCCGTTCCGCCCGCCACGGCGTCCGACTGTTTCGTCCACGATTCGCCTCGGTCGGTCGACATGTACACGCCGCCGGTGCGCCGGTCCAGCGTGATGGCTGCGTAGACCGTGTCCGGGCGCTGGGGCGAGATCGCGAGCCCAATCTTGCCCATGTTCGAACTCGGAAGGCCGCGGGTCACCTCTTTCCATGTCTCCCCGCCGTCCGTGCTCTTGTGGATGCCCGAGCCGGGCCCGCCGCCCATGTAGGCCCACTTCGTCCGGTGGCGCTGCCAGGTCGCAGCATAGAGCACGTCCGGGTCGCGGGGGTCCATGACGAGGTCGGTCACGCCCGTCCACTCGTTGCCCCCGAGCACCTTGGTCCACGTTTCCCCGCCGTCGGTCGTCTTGTAGAGGCCCCGCTGCCCACCGCTGTCCCAGAGCGGCCCCTGAGCCGACACGTAGACCACGTCCGAGTTTTCCGGGTGGACGATCATCGTCGAGATGTGCTCCGATGCTTCCAGCCCCATGTTTTTCCACGACTCGCCCCCGTCGGTGCTCTTGTACACCCCGTCGCCGTAGCCGACGTGCCGCCCGCCGACATTTTCGCCGGTGCCGACCCAGACGATATTCGGACGGTTTGGGTCCACCTCCACCGAGCCGATCGAGTACGACGACTGGTCGTCGAAAATCGGCTCGAAGGTCGTGCCGGCGTTCGTGGTTTTCCAGACGTTGCCGGAGCCGACGCCCACGTACCACGTGCCTTCCTCCTTCGGGTGAAAGTCGATGTCCGCGATGCGGCCGCCGTTGATGGCGGGACCGATGCTGCGCAGCTCCAGTGCGTCGTAGTTGGTTTCAGAGACGAGACTGTCGTCGTCCTGGGCCTGGATAGAAACACTTCCGACCAAGAAGAACAAAAAGAGAATTGAGAGCGACAGGGCCTTTTTTAGCAGCGAGAGGCACATCGAACGAAAAGGTGGGGCTGAGTTGATTTACGTGTGCGATATTCGTGAGTGTAACTGAGGCTAGGGGACAGATGCAAGAGCCTGGATCTCAAACACACAAGGAGTTCAGACCTGAAGTGCGAGGACCCGTCATGGCCCTCTCAGACACGAGTTTTCCGAAGGGTGGCTTTTGAGTCGGGCGTAGACGGGCGAACGTATAGGCCGACCCTGCTCTACTCGACTTGGACGCGGGGTCCTGAAATGACCACGTATCGGCCTTCGCCTTCCATGAATAAAAACCGGCTTCCGTAAACGCCCGCCGAGTCGGGGAGGTGGAGCGTGCCCTGGAAGGCCCGGCGCGCGTCGTCCCCGTCAAAGGCACTTCCGAGAGGCTCGGTGGGGGGCACGAAGGCATACGCTTCGGGGGCGCCCTGGGCCCGGTTGGGCGTGACGGAGATGGCAAGCGAATCGCCGACCGACATCGTCCACGGCAGCGGCTCATCAAGATACGCCCATGCGGTCGCGAACAGCTGCGTAGCCCGGGCCACCGAGGCGGTGTGTGTCACGCAGGTCCCGAGGTGGGTAAATTGTGAGCGCAGAAGATTGGAGCGGTGGCCGTCGCTGTTCATCCACCGTTTTACGACGGCGCCGGCCCAGGCCGCCGCGTCCTCCCGGCTCGCGTCCGCCGGGAGGGGCTCTCCGTCCGCAACGTTTTCTCCGGCGGTGCCGATGAGCCGTCGATGCTCGCGCGCCACCCGATCGCCCGGCGCTCGTCCGCTGGCATCCCGGTGGCCCAGGTAATCGTGGACGAGCATGTCCTGATTGTGCCGGCAGGCACTCTGCGCGAGGGTGCTGTCCGGTGTGAGCGTCGCCCGACCGCGGTCGGTCCGCACCTCATTGGTCAGGTCGAACACGTCGCGTCCAGCGTCGAGACGATGGCGCCCCACCCCGGCGTGCTCGTCGGCGTCCGGCGGCTGGGTCGGAGCGGCGCGGACGGAGATCTGTTCCGCACGCGCATCTGTGTCCGAGGCGGCCGGAACGTCATCCTGTCCAGTGCCGTCGCTCGGGGGGTCCGACACGGTACGACAGCCGACCAGCAGGAGAAGCAGGGCGCCGACGAGGACGAGTACGCCCAGGTGTGCGAGACGGCCCCGCAGGCAGGACGAGAGCGGGACGGGACGGGTCCAAGCGAGCATGGGAGACTGGGTGCCGGAGGGATTGTGCTTCTGCATTCGCCTGGTAGCTCACGAGGGGCATGACCTCGTTCTCGCTCGGCCCCCGCTACAAGGCGCATTTGAGCGCCATCTTGCAGCGTCGACCACTGTGTTTACTCGCAGAGCTCGTCAGCACCGCAAGGGCACGACCTTCGGTCCTCGCTTCGTCGTGTCGGCTTCGCATCAATCCACCGAACAGCTTCTCAATGTCCCAATGCGAAACGGACCGCCTACATATTCCGCCGGTACTCCCCGCCGACCTCGAAGAGCGCCTCGGTGATCTGCCCGAGCGAGCAGTACTTCACCGCCTCCATGAGCACCTCGAACGTGTTCTC
>PXTN01000114.1 GCA_003022565.1 Bacteroidetes bacterium QS_3_64_15
GGGCCCCAGGGCCATCAGCACCTCGGCCGGGGAGCGTCCAGTCGAGTCGGCGACCTCGGCGAGCGTCAGGCCGGTCCACCGGCCGGTGCCGAAGAGAGTCGCGTCCGGCCCGTTGCGCTGGCGGACGCGGCGCGTGAGGTAGGTGCGCAGTTCGTCTGTTCGGGTATCCAGCACCGTCTCGTAGTCGTTGGGCGGGCGCGCCCACTCCGGAAAGAGAATGCTGATGCCGGTGAAGCTGGCGGTGTAGGGGTAGACGTCGGCCGTGACCGCGGGCCCGTGTCGGCGGGCCGCCGCCATCTGATCGAGCACAGCGGTAGCCTGACTCGTGTCAGTGCTCAGGACGATTTTGAGGTGCGAAGCGTGCACGTGTGCTCCGGCCCGGCGGCCCTGCTCCAGGAGCTCGGCAACCGCGTCCTCGATGTCGGCCACGTCTTCGCTGCGCAGGTGGCTCATCACGACCGCGTTGCGCTCGGCCACCGGCTCGGCGATGGCGACGAGCTCCGGCATCTGCGCCTGCGTGCCCGGGTTGTATTCCAGCCCCATCGACAGCCCAAACGCCCCGGCGTCCAATCCCTGTGCCACCAGGCCCGCGAGGGCGCGCCGCTCCGCCGCCGTGGGCGTGTCGTAGCCGATCCCGGACTCGCGGCGGAGCGTGTTGTGGCCCACCAGATAGCCCACGTTCACGAAGGGACGGGCCTGCTGCACCGCGGCCAAGTGCTCGTCGAAGGCATTGGCTTCAGGCCCGCCGCCGTCCTGGCCGAGCAGGAGGGTGGTGACCCCCATCGCCAGAACGTTGCGGAAGCGAGGCGTGTCGAGGGGATCGCCATGCGCGTGAGCGTCAATGAAGCCGGGCGTGACGGCCAGCCCGGACGCATCGAACGTGCGTTCGGCGGTGATGGTGTCGGGCGCCACGGCCCCGACGTGAGCGATGGTGTCGTCGCGAACCAGCACGTCGGCCGTCTGGGCCGGACGACCGGTGCCGTCGATCACGGTGCCCCCGCGGATGTGCCAGTCGTGCGCTGCCGGACCGTCGGCGGGAGCGGGGTCCGCCTCCGGGGTGCAGGACAGGCTCAGCAGGAGCAGGCCTGCGAGAGCGGAGCGAACGTCGACGAAGCGTGCCATGGGTGGCGAGGGGAGCACAAGTAGGGTGTCGATGGAGCCGGGGGCTCACGCCGGGTCGAGGGCCCGAAAGGCCGCCAGCAGGTCCTGCGTCACCGGTCCCGGCGTGCCGTCGCCGACCGTCCAGTCCTCCACCTGGACGATCGGCATGATGCCGGTGGTGGTGCCCATCAGAAACAGCTCGTCGGCCTCGGGCAGGTCCGCCGCCGCCACGGGAACCTCATCGACGGGACGGTCGAGATCCTCGCACAGCCCCAGCGTCACTTCTCGGGTGATGCTGGGCAGCGTGTGATTGGTGAGGGGATGCGTCGTCACCGTGCCGTCGAAGACGGCCGCCACGCTGGAGTGGGTGCCCTCCGTCACGAATCCGTCGCGCACCTGGAGCGCCTCGTAGGCGCCGGCCTCCTGGGCGGCCTGGTTGGCCAGGACGTTGGGGAGGTAGTTGAGCGACTTGATGTCGCACCGCGCCCATCGCTGGTCGGGGTGGAAGATCACCTTCACGCCTTCGTTCCACTTCTGGACCGGCGGCTCGTGGGCGTTGGCGCGGGCGTAGACGGTGGGCTCGGGCGGCGGATCGGGGAAGGCGTGCCGGCGGGGAGCGGCGCCGCGGGTGATCTGAAGGTACACCTTGGCGGAGCCCGCGTCCAGGCCGTTTCGGGGGAGCAGCTCGTGGACGCTATTCCACAGGGCCTCCGTGTCGACGTGCTCGCGTAGGCGAATGGCCTCCAGGCTGCGGGCGAGGCGCCGGCGATGGGCATCGAGCCGAAAGAGGGCACCGTCCTCGGCGCGGACCACTTCGTAGACCCCGTCGCCGAAGACGAAGCCCCGGTCGTCGGGGGAGATGGACACGTCGGCCTTCTGCATGAAGGCGCCGTTGAAGTATACGGTCATCAGAATGCACGTGTCTGAACAAGCGTAGCGCGCGCCGTCCCGCGTCCCAGAGTCGGGCACATCAATCCTCGGTCGCCCAAGGTACGGATAGGATCGGAGAGAAACAGCAGGAAAATGCGCAGAGGGCAGGACAAAAGAAAGCGGAGAGGTCCGGGGGTTCTCCTGGGCGAACGTGTTGAGGCGTTGATATTCGGGACGGGAACGGTCACCCATAACAGAGCACAGTTGCCCACGTTCATCGGTTCGCCCTTACGCCCCCGGCGTATGTCCGGGGGCAACCATTCTTCTCCACAGTGCCGGCCCTCTCCCATGCCCCCGATCGGTCCGACGAAGAAACGATGGTCTTCGCCATCTACTCGGCCCGCCGCGACGCGGAGGTGGCCAAGGAGCACCTTCAGGACTAAGACATCGAGGTGTCCGTGCGGGCTGACGGCGCGGGCGGCATGCACCCGCAGCTATGGCGCCCGCACGGCGTAAAGTTGGCGGGATCGCGTGTTCGACCCGTGGAATGACAGTTGACGCTGTACTGGCCTCGAGAAGATTCTTCGACTCCCTCCTCCCTTCGGGTGTCGGTCGCTCAGAATGACCTTGGTTAATGCATCTATGCCGGTCTACATAGGCGAGGTCCACGTCTCGGTGCAACGCCCACACATACGAGGTAGCGCGATGCAGCTCTCCGATGAGGAACGGGTCGACGCGAGAGGCTCCGGCAGTAGCTTTGAGGATGGGGGCAGGAACATTCTCCCCTCCGCCCACTCTCTTCCACTCCTCCTTTCTCTTTTTCCCTATGAGCCGCCGCCTGCTGTATCCCTATCCCGTGATTGGCATCATCGTGGTCGCGCTGCTGATTTTTGGGTAACGGCCTCGGACATCATTCCCCGATTCTCTACCTGACGGTCCATCGGCCGGCCCTCTTGGCCTGTCCCTCTTCCGACCTCTCGATCCCGCACCAGTATGACGACTCCGGATCGCACCCCTGTGAAAGTGGGTCTCGTGACGGCCGCATCGCTCGTTGTCGCGAACATGATCGGCACCGGCATCTTCACGAGCGTCGGCTTTCAGGTTCAGTACCTGAACTCTCCGTTCGCCCTGCTGGTGCTGTGGGTCGTGGGCGGAGGCATGGCCCTGTGCGGCGCTCTCGTGTACGGCGAGCTCGGGGCGGCCCTGCCCCGCTCCGGGGGCGAGTACCACCTCATTTCGGAAATCTACCACCCCTCCCTCGGCTTTATCGTCGGCTGGATCACGGTCACGCTCGGTTTCGCCGGTCCCATCGCCCTGGCCGCCATCGCGTTCGGGGACTACACCACAGCCGTCTTCTCCGATCTTTCCTCTACCCACCTGGCCGCCGGCATCGTCGTCCTGTGCTCGGCCATTCACGGAACGAGCATCACCTGGGGAAGCTGGTTCCAAAATCTCTTTACCGGCCTGAAGGTGCTGCTCATCCTTGTATTCGTGGCGATGGCCGTCCAAGCCGACCCGTCGCACACCGTCTCCGTCCTGCCGGATGCCAGCGGGCTCACGGAGATTGTGAGCCCGGGCTTCGCGGTGTCCCTCGTGTTCGTGACCTATGCATACGCGGGCTGGAACGGGGCCGTCTACATCGTCGGCGAGATCCGCGATCCGCAGCGCAACATGCCCCGCGCTCTCGTGCTGGGCACCGTGCTCGTGACGCTCCTCTACGTGCTGCTCACGTTCGTCTTTCTGTACACCGTGCCCGCCGATAACATGGCCGGGCAGGTGGAGGTCGGGTACCTTTCCGGGCGCGTGATCTTCGGGGACATCGGGGGACAAGTGATGTCCATTTTCATCGCACTCCTGCTCGTGTCGACCGTCAGCGCAATGGTGTACCTGGGCCCCCGCGTGACGCAAGCGATGGGGGAGGACTCTCGGGCGCTCCGGTGGCTCGCCCGGACGAACGGCCGCGGCATTCCGGTCAACTCCCTCCTCTTCCAGGCCGCCCTCGCCCTGGCGTTCATCTACACCTCGACGTTCGAGCAGGTGCTCATCTACGCGGGCTTCACGCTCACTCTCTCGATGATGCTCACCGTCGCGGGCGTGTTCGTGCTCCGCTGGCGGATGCCCGAGGTGGACCGTCCGTACACCACGAGGGGCTACCCCGTCACGCCGATTGTCTTTCTGGCCCTCAACGCCTGGATCCTCGTCTACGTGTTCATCGACAAGCCGACCGAATCTCTGGTCGGGCTCGGCGTCGTAGGGGTGGGCGGCCTGTTGTACCTGGCAAGTCAGTGATTCATCTTTGAGGAGTCGGCCCCCGAGACGCCGCAGGAGACGGCCCCGTAAGCCTCGCAGTGGCCCCCCTCCTCCGGACCGCACCTACAGTTGCACGCTGAGGCGGGCAAAGTAGAAGGCCCCGTTGAAGCCCTGCTGCACCGGCGCGTAGTCGAAGACCCCGAAGAAGGAGTTGTCGTCGACCTGCTGGTCGGGGTAGTTGTTGAAGAGGTTGTTCGCCCCCACGCTGAGCGTGGCCGCGTCCATCACGTCGTAGGATGCGGTGGCATCCACTACCCACTCGGGGCTGTGCACTTGGTCCTTGGCAAATCCTGCTCGGGTGTATTCCCCGAAACGCACCGTCCGGAGCAGCAGAGAGAACGGCCCCGTCTCGTAGTCGGCCGAGAGGTTGACCTTTGTCCGAGGATTGCTCTCCGTGATGAGTCCCTGCTGCTGCCGCCCAAGGAAGACGTTGCGCTGATCCTCGTCGAGCTCGCCAGGAATATTGATGGACCGGATGTCGGTGTCGTTGTAGTTGCCGGACGCCGAGAGTTCTACGTCCCCAAAATCGGTGCGGTGCTGGTAGGTAGCTACCACGTCGAGCCCGATCGTTTCGGTGTCGGCACCATTGGCAAAGAGCTGCGCATTCTGCGCCCCCACCTGTGACAAGAGATCCACGACCTCGGGGTCTGGGGAATCAGGATCGGGGAATTCCCCCGTGAGCACCACCCGATCGTCTATGCGGATGCCGTAGGCGTCGATCGTGAGGTCGAGACTTTCGGTCGGGCTCGCCGTGAGCCCCACGTTCACGCTGCGCGAGCGCTCCTCTTCGAGATCTGGAATGTCCAGGACACGGGCCACCTCGCTGTCGTTGCTGAAGATGCCGACATTCACGAGTTCACCTTCGCTGTTGATGTCGGTCTCCACCTGGTTGAAGTAGATCTGGTGGAGAGAGGGCGCCCGAAAGCCCGTGCTCGCCGACCCGCGCAGATTGAGACGTCCGTCCAGGAGGCCCAGTCGAGCAGCGAGGCGACCGTTGAATGTGCTGCCGAAGTCGCTGTAGTTCTCGAAGCGGCCGGCGGCCGTCACGAGCAGCTGCTCTGTCAGGTTGATCTCCGTGTCGAGATAGGCGGCGACGTTGCTCCGCGTGCGATCTACTTCGTTCTCGGGACGGAACCCGACGAAGCCCTGCGAGCCGCCCTCTTTCCCCAGCGTATCCCGGGTCACCACCTCCGGCTCCGAACCGCTGTTGTCAATGAGGGTGGCTCGCCCATAATCGCGGTACGAGGCTTCCTCCCCGGCGAAGATCTGGTAGTGGTCGATCCGGTAGGCGCCGCCGAAGGCAACGCTTGCCCCCGCCAGCGCATCGTCGAAGAACCGAGACACATCGAGGCTAGCCACGTTCTGGCTAAGGGCATGTTTCCCGGCGTAAATGCTCGTGGGGCTCGCCTGTAGCAGTGAAGCGTTCACCGTATTGTCCATCTGGTAGTCCAGGCTGTTGCGCCCGAAGCTGTTACTCAAGTCCCATTGCCAGCCGCCAATGGTGCCTTTTACGCCGAGGGTGAGGGACTGGTCGATGACGTCGGAGTTCATCTCCGGCTGAAAGCCATTCTTGAACAAAGTGGTGTCCTGCGTTGACGCCCGGAACGGCATGGAGGCACGGGCAGAGGGTCGCCGGCGGAAGGGCGCGCCAATTCCATTCTTGTACGACAGACTGCCGAATGCGTAGAGCGTCGCTCCCTCCTGCAGGTCAAACTCGGAGTTCAGGAAGACCGCGCCCTGCTGGATGGCCGACTGGCCAATGCGGTAGTAAACGTCGTCCCGCTCCAGGCCTCGCCGCTGCAGAATCTGATTGTCGATCTGTCGAGCCTGCTCGGGATCATCGGCAAACGGGTAGGCAAAAAAGTTCCCCCGATCCGACTGATCGAAGATAATGAGCTCGTTGCCATCGGCGCGATTTGTTCGCGCCCGATCCTGAAACATGCCGGTGACGTTCACGAACCCATCCTCCCCAATCCCGAATCCGTAGCTTGCGGAAATCTTTACCACCTCCCCGTCTCCCTCATTCCGGACGCCGGTGGTGACGTCGGCGACAAGCTGATTGGTAGCCTCCCTCATCTGCAGGTTAATGACGCCGGCGATGGCGTCCGACCCGTACTGCGCGGAGGCCCCGTTTCGAAGCACCTCGATCTGCTGAACCGCGGCATCCGGAATGGCATTCAGGTCTGTGCCGGCCGCTCCCTGACCAACCGTCTCCAGCGTGTTTACGAGCGAGCTCTTGTGGCGCCGCTTGCCATTGACGAGCACGAGAAGCTGGTCGGGGGGCAGGCTTCGCATGGTAGCCGGATCGCTAAACTCGGTGGCATCCGCAGAAGACTGCCGATTCACCTGAAATGAGGGGACTGTGTAGTTCAGGAGCTGGTTGAGGCCCGTCTGCGGCGACTCGGCGGCAAGCTCGTTGACCTGAATGGCGTCCACCGGCGCCGCCGAGCGCAAGGCCGAGCGGGCCTGTCCCCGGGTGCCTACGACCACAACATTGTCAAGCGTGGAGCCGGGCTGGAGCTGAAACCGAACCGTTGTGGTTTCGCCAGCCTCGACCTCAATCTCCTTCCGCAACGAGGCGTATCCGACAAAGCTGGCGCGGAGCGTGAGCCGGCCGGGGGGCACCGATAGCTCAAACCGTCCCTCCGCGTCAGTCGTCGTGCCCCGCTGGGCTCCGATCACTTTCAGATTGGCCCCGGTGAGCGGGTCCCCCGATTGGGCATCCACCACCTGTCCCTCTACGGCCGCGGGAGCCTGGGCCTGCACAGAGGGGGCTGGCAGCCCCACAAGTCCGCAAAGCACAAGACCGCCGAGCTGCCAGAGGCGGAGCGGAAAGGACGCCACAGTCGAAGAAGCAACAGTCGAAGAAGCAGATTTCAGTGCGCGTGTGAGCATGGGCTCGGAAGAAAAACGATGCAGTGGGGAATGGAGGGCACCGTCTAAGTAAGGCACCTCCACCGGGGAGAACATGGAAATTTTTGTTAGGGACGGTGTCGTCTCGTCCTCGAAGGGCGTCCATGCCTGGCGCTCACGACCCAGGGAGGCGATTCGACAGGGAGATTCGTGCCATGGTGCCCAAAAGTGCGGATCGTCTGCCCCGGGAGGGTCCGAACGATGGGAGCCACTGGGGGTTCAAGTGCGGGCTAACGCCTTGAGTTGCCGGGGACTGTTTCCTATCGTGCTTCCTGGATCCTGACCAAAGCACTGCCCGACTCGATCCGGAAAGACGATCGTGGAGGAAGTCGGACGTCCTCCAATTTTGCACCCTACGCCAGCACGGCTCCCGTCATGGATGCCCCTCCACATGCGTCGTTGCCCGACTCCGACCCTGCACCGCCTGTGCCAGACTCGATTCGCCCTACTGATTCGGACTCCGAAGAGGAGCTCACGCATCTGCCGCCCGAGTACCGGGCTGCGGTCCGCCGCCTCCAAGCGCAGGTGAACCGGGCCGCCACGGCCCTGACCCGGCTTCGCGCCGAAAATGAACGACTGCGGCACCGCATTCAGGAGTTGGAGCAGCGCCCGGCCCTCCAGCCGGACACCACGGCCCTCGTGCTCGACGAGGATCCGGAGACGCTCCGAGATCGCATCTCAACCTTCATCGACGCCATCGACACGTACCTCGAGAACGGCACGGTGCCGCCGGAAGTCTCTTCCATGACCGACGCGTCCGCCTGACCCTCCACGCACTCTCTTTCACGCCCCCACGCTCTCCACTCCCACGCTCCCCTCATGGCCAACTCGGAGCAGACCAAGTCAATCCGCGTGCAGATCCTGGGCCGCGAGTACGCCCTGCGGGTGGAAGAAGGGAATGAGGCCCACACCCGCCGCATCGCATCGTCCGTCGACACGCGGATGCAGCAGTTCAGCGAGGCCCATCCCGATCAGGCCGAGCTCACCACAGCCGTCATGACGGCCCTGACCCTCGCCGAGGAGCTGTTCCTCCAGCGCGAAGAGCACGAGGACGACACGGCCGCGCTCACCAAAGAGCTAGAGCACCTTTCCCAGCAGTTGGAGGCGGCAGTCCCTGCCTCCGCGACGTCCGACGGGGACGACACGGACGAGTAGTCGCAAATAGTCCATTTCTGCCGGGGACCGATGCGTTCGCCGTTGCGGCCTCTCACCTCGGGAGGAGACGTGCAGAGAAACGCGGCCCGGTGGGGACGAATACCAGTGCTTCCTCTCGGGGACCGTTCGCTGCCGCACCGATCGCGTCTTCATGGTTAAGCTCGAGGACATTACCATTCGGTTTGGGGAGGAGCCCCTCTTCGACGACCTCTCGTGGACCCTTACCCCCGAGCCGCACCGCATTGGTCTCGTGGGCCCGAACGGGTCCGGCAAAACGACGCTGCTGAGGGTGATTGCCGGCGAGCAGCGCGTGGACGCGGGCACGGTGACGCGGGAGGGCGTCTCCATCGGCTACCTGGAGCAGGACGTGCAGGAGCTGCCCGGCGACCGAACGGTGCGGGACGAGGCCCTTCGCGCCTTCGACGACGTGCTGGCGCTGGAAGAGGAAGAGGAACAGATTAGCGAGGAGTTGGCGGCGACTGACCACGAGAGTGACCGGCACACGAAGCTCCTGAACCGGCTGCAACAGGTGCAGGAAGCGCTCGACGCTCAGGAGGCTCATCTCATTCGCCCCCGCACCGAGGCCACCCTCACCGGCCTCGGCTTCGCCCCCGACGAGCTCAACCGTCCCCTCCGCACCTTCTCCGGCGGGTGGCGCATGCGGGCCGCCCTGGCCCGCCTCCTGCTCAGACAGCCCGACATCCTGCTGCTCGACGAGCCGACCAACCACCTCGACATCGCCAGCATCGACTGGATCGAAGACACGCTGGAGACCTACCCCGGCGCCGTCGTCCTGGTGAGCCACGACCGCTCGGTGCTCGATCGCATGGTCACCTCCACCGCCGAGCTCGTGCGGGGCCGGCTCCTCCACTACGACGGCAACTACTCCCACTACCTGGAGGCCCGCGAGGCGCGCTACGAGCGCTGGCGGCGCCGGTACGAGAACCAGCAGAAGCGCATCGAGGAGATCAAGACGTTTATCTCCAAGTTCCGCTACAACGCCGCCCGGGCCAGCCAGGTGCAGAGCCGGATCAAGAAGCTGGAGAAGATGGACCGGATTCCGCCGCCGCCCGATCCGGCACCTACGATGTCCTTCGCGTTTCCCGAGCCGCCGCGCTCCGGAGAGGTGGTGCTGGAGGTTTCCGAGTTCAGCAAGACCTACGACACGGGGGAGGGTACCGAGACGGTCTTCACTAACGCTAGCCCCCTCACCATCGAGCGGGGTGATAAGATCGCCCTCGTGGGGCCGAACGGCGCCGGCAAGTCCACTCTCGCCCGCATCCTCCGCGGCACGGAGGACTTTGAGGGCATCCGGACGGAGGGGCACAACGTCGCCCTGTCCTTCCACGCTCAGCACCAGGGCGAGATGCTCGACCCCGACCAGACGGTGTTCGACACCCTCCGCGAGGCGGCCCCCGACCGCCCGGAAACGGAGCTCCGCAGCCTGCTCGGGCGGTTTCTATTTACCGACGACGACGCGTTCAAAGAGGTGCGCGTCCTCTCCGGCGGCGAAAAGAGTCGGCTTTCCCTCGCCCGCACGCTGCTGTCGCCGGCCAACCTCCTCATCCTCGACGAGCCCACCAACCACCTCGACATCGAATCGCGCAAGGTGCTCATCGAGGCCCTGCAAAAGTACGAGGGCGCCTTCGTCCTGGTGAGTCACGACCGGCACGTGCTCGACGCGGTGGCCGAGAAGACGTGGCGCGTGGGGCACAGCACGGTGCGCACCTTCCTCGGCAACTACTCCGACTTCCGCTGGCAGGTGGAGG
>PXTN01000115.1 GCA_003022565.1 Bacteroidetes bacterium QS_3_64_15
TCTGAATCCCCCGCAGCTCGCGGTCCTGAGCACGAACGGACTCTCTTTTCCCTCTGCATGCCTCATCCGATTCGCGTTCTTTTCTGTCTCGCTTTTGTATTCAGTCTACAGTGTGGAGCGAGCGCTGCCCAGGGCGCGCCGGGGGGACGCGTCGAGGGACGGGTCGTGACCGCCGACACCGGAGCCCCCCTCCCAAACGCAACCGTTGGGGTCATCGGGAGCACCGAGCCTCGCGGCACCGCCACCGATGCTGAGGGCCGCTTTATGCTCGATGATCTTTCCCCCGGCTCCACAGAGCTGCAGATCCGCTACGTCGGATACGCCACGGCCACCCGGACGGTCCAGGTGCAGGCCGGCGAGACGACCCGCCTCACGGTGGAGCTCAACCCCAAAATCGTGGAGGTGTCTGCCCTCGAAGTGAACGGCGTCACTCGGACGCCCCGCGCGTCGATGCCCGGCACTGCTTCGGAGGTGACTGCCGCCAAGCTGGAACAGATTGCTCCCATCGGCGCACAGGAGGCGCTCTCGTACGTGCCCGGCGTCCAGGGCGCGGCGGACGACGGCATGGCCCAGACGCGCATGTCGGTGGGCATCCGGGGCCTCCAGCCGCGCCGCACCCAGCGCGTGCTCGTGCTCGAAGACGGGATGCCGATCCAGCCGGCTCCGTACGTCTTTTCGCCCCTTTATTACAACCCGCCGATTGAGCGGATCGAGGAGGTGGAGGTCATCAAGGGCAGCGCCGCCGTCCGCCACGGGCCGCAGACGATGGCCGGCGTCATCAACTACGTGACCCGCCGTCCGCAGCGCCACGCTCCGGGCGGGTCAATCTCGATCACCCCCGGCACGAATGGCTACGTGAGTGCCTTCGGGGAAATCGGGGGCTTCGGCAGCGCGTCGCTCCGCCCGCAAGTGCAGGTTCTGTTCAAACGGGGCGATGGCTTCCGCGAGAACAACGACTTTCGCCAGTTCAACGGTACCGCCAAGCTGCAGTACCGCATCGATGACGACCGGTCGCTCTACCTGAAGACGAACGTCGATTACGAGCGGCTGAACGCGACGTACACGGGGGTCACGCCGCATACCCTCCGCACCAATCCGGACTTCAACCCGAAGGACGACGACTTCTACCGGATCTTTCGGACCTCCCTGGGTGCCATCTACGGCCGGCGCCACGGCGATGCCCTGCAGAGCACGACGAAGCTTTACGCCAATGTGTTCGACCGGCCCTGGTGGCGCGAGAACGACGTGTTCGTGCGCGCTGCGGACTACGAAGAGAACGGGGTGGATGCTACCCCGGTGCCGCCGTCCACCCCCGGCCCGCTCGTGCGCGTCGGCATCAGCGACGTGAGCGAGGGAACGGAGATTCGGGGCGGCTACTTCGGCAACGAGCGCACCTTCTACGTCGGCGGCGTTGAGCATTCTTACGACCTTCAGCACCGCCTCTTCGGCCGAACCGCCGACCTGGAGGTCGGGGGCCGCGTGCACTGGGAACGATTCGAGGACAACCGGAAGATCGGCGACGAGGTGGGGGTGCGCGAGGGGGTCTTTTTCCGAGGGAGTCCTGACGACCCGACGATCGTGGGACAGAGTGACGTCTACGAGACGCAGGCCCTTGCGCTCTACGCTCAGGAGGACACCGAGTGGGGGCCACTTCACCTTTCCCCCGGATTCCGCATCGAGATTTTCGAGCAGGAGCGCATCGACCGCCTCAGCGACAATCAGTATCGGGACAACGTGAGTGTCGTGCCGCTGCCGGGACTCGGGTTCAATCTCGACCTCGGTCAGCACCGCCTGGGGGGCGGCTTTGGGGATGGACAGTTCAACCTCTTCGGCGGCGTGCACCGCGGCTACACCCCGCCGTCCAGCGCCACGTTCCAGATCGTCGGGTTCGGCTCCCCGACGTCCACCGAGGAAGACGAGGACGGATTCGATCTCCGCGCAGAGAAAAGCTGGAACTCGGAACTCGGACTGCGCAGCCGTACCGACGCCGGTGGGATCGAGGCCACGGGTTTTTTCCTCTACGTCGAGGACTTGGTGGGCGGGCGTACGCGGTTCCAAAAAAATCTGGGCGTGGTGCAGAGCTATGGGCTCGAGGTTCAGGGAACCCTCAACGCCGGCGCACTCGCTGGGCCGCTGCCGACCCTCGACGTCTCGTACACCCTGCTTCGGACCAAGGTCGTGGAGGGCATCGTGACGCCGGCCCTCTCCACGGCCCCGACGGTTGACATCAGCGGCAACGAGCTTCCTGGAGCCCCTCGCCACACAGCCGCGGTAGGAGTGTCCAAAACCCTCTCGCCGCTCAATCTCACCCTGCGCGCGGACCTGCGCTACCAGGGAGGCTTTTACACCGACCTCGAAAATCTCGAAAGTACCACGAACCGGGGCGAGCGCGGCCCCGTCCCCTCTCACGCCGTCGTGGACGTCAGTGCCGTCTACACTGTATCCGATGCGTTAGAGGTCCAATTCGCCGCCAAGAACGTGACGGACAACGTTTTCGTCGGCTCACGGCTGCACTCCAATCCTCGCGATCAGTCTGCCAGCGGCAGCACCGGCATCCTTCCCGGCCCGCGTCGCCAGATCAACCTCTCGCTTCGCTACGACTTTTGACCGCGTGTTTCCGACCGTGGTCAGCGGATGCTCCGACACAACGGGCGCTCCGCATTCGAACATCCTGCTTTTCATTCGCACTCATCGAACGGCGATTGTACTGCTATGGTCTTTTCTCCTCACCGAACGTTTTCCTTCCTGCTCCTCCCGCTCCTGGCGGCCGGACTCATCCTTGCGGGCTGCGACAGCAGCGGCCCGCCGCAGGAAGATCCGCCCGATGACGACATTGAGGTTCCTTCAAGCTACACCTTCGACAGCCGCTTCGTGAACGGCGAGAGCGCGGTGGCCTACCCGGGCCAGGTGACGCGCAATCTGCTGATCGCCGACCTCAAGCTTCAGACCGACGCCCTCGCTGAAGACGGAGCTTCGCCGACGAGCAATCTGAATGAACGCTACGTCGAAAGCAGCGAAAATCTGGCCGACCTCGACATTCTCACGCCGGATAGACGAGGGTTTGACCAACTCGACAGTCAGCAGAGCTATGGAGACATCGCGACCGGGAAGTCCCTGCAGGGCAAGGCGACCTCCTCGTACGCGGACAGCCGCACCCTCATCGCCAGTAGCGAGCTTCCGATCACGGGAAGCAGCGACGTGACGGCCGATCAGCTCATTCTCGATTATCTGGAGCGGATGCAGAGCAACAGCCAGGACGACAGCCAGCTCGGCACGCCCGCCGCTTACACGACGGACAAAGGGGTGCAAATGAATCAGATGGTCAACAAGCTACTGCTGGGAAGCGTCGCGTACTCGCAGGGCACCGATAAGTATCTCGGCGACGTGCTCAACACCGACGACTCGCCCAACACCCAGGACGGAGACAATCCGTACACCACCTTGGGCCACGTCTGGGACGAAGCCTTCGGCTACTTCGGGGCGGCCCGCGAGTTTACGTCCGGCGACTACTTCGACAGCAGCGGGATTCTGACCAACGCCGCCGATCGCAACGGCGACGGGCAGATTGACCTCGCCAGCGAGTTCGTCTATACATGGGCCGATTATTCGGTGGACCGGGGCACGGTGGGCGGCGAGTTCCATACGAAGGCCTTCGAAGCGTTCTTGAAGGGCCGGACGGCCATCATCAACGAGGCGTCCATCAGCGAAATCCGCAGCCCCCGCGACGACGCCCGCGCTGCTTGGGAGAAGGTGGTCGCGGCCAACGTGGTGCACTACCTCAACTCGATGGAGGGCGACCTCAGCGGTCTTTCGAGCGACGAGACGATTACTCGGGAGAATCTCAGCGACGACGCGGTTCAGGAACTGAATGAGCATTGGAGCGAAGCAAAGCCATTTGCGTGGGCGCTCCAGTACAACCCGGCCAAGCAGATTTCCGATTCGGCCCTTCAAGACCTCCACGCCGAACTAGACTCGGCGCCGCCGTACGGGAAGACCAAGTCGGAGGCGGTGAGCGCCATCGATGCCGCCCAAACCATCGTCCAGAGTGCGTATGGCTTCTCGGACGAGAACGTGGCAGACTGGTAGTTACGTTCAGGTCGCGAGCCGTGTGGACCGCGGGGGTATTCGAAGTCCCCTTCTTCCGCCATCGCGGGGAGGGGACGTCCGGCGTTGCGCCTTGCCCTGTAGATTGCGACCCTGTGAATTGCGATCCTCTATGCCCTCCCCCAACGCTTCCGTCTCGACACCGAGCTCACTTCGACGGCGGGTGGAGGCTGTTTGGACACAGGGGATCGAGACGTGGCACCCGTCGGCGGTCGCGGCGTGGGGCGCGCTGGTGGCGGCCTGCGTGGGCAGCCGCCTCGCCACCACCATCACGTACATCGAAGATCCCGACAGCCTTCGCTTCGCCCTCAGCGTGGCGGATGAGTACGACGTGGCGGCCCTCCAGCCCCACTTTCCGGGCTATCCGGTCTTCTGGGCCGCCGCAGAGCTCTTCTACACGCCCATCGGCTCGTTCAGCGTGAGCTTCTCGATTGTGGGAGGACTGGCGACGGTGCTGCTCATCTGGGGACTGCTGCGCCTGTGGGGCGTGCCGCTTCGTTCGGTGCAGGGGGCGGCGCTGACCGGGACGGTGTTTTTCAGTCCTCTGCTGTGGCTGATGGGCACCCGCTACATGCCCGACCTGCTGGGGACCGCCGGGGCAGTGGTGACGCTGGCCCTGCTCCTTCGGGCGCTGCCCCTCGACCGCGACGAACAATTCGACGAGTGGGCCGCACGAGCCGGCGTCGGGCTGGCGGGTCTGCTGGCGGGCCTGCGGCTCTCGTACCTGCCCCTCGTACTTATGCCTGCCCTCCTGGTGCTGTGGTCCTCGCGGCGTCCAGAGCGGCTGGTGGGAGTGGGTGTCGTCAGCGTTGCGGTATGGCTCGTGCCGATGATCCTCGACACAGGACTGTGGACGCTCATCGATGCGGCCTGGGGGCAGACCACAGGCCACTTCACCGACTTTGGCGGCACCGTGCAGACCAAGTCGGACCTCGGGCGCCGCTTCATCGGCACAGTACAGGGCCTGTGGGCCGACGGGCTGGGCGGCTGGTGGCCTGGACGAAATCCCCTTACGGCTGTGGTGGGTGCGGGACTTCTGGGAACAGGCGGGATCGGGGCGTGGCGGCTCTTTGATCGTGAGAGATTTGGGGACCGGCGCGCCTGGCTCCTCGGCGTCTGCGTGCTCGCCTACGGCCTCTGGATGTTTTTCTTCCAGAACGTGGTGCACAAGAGCCGGCACGTGCTGCCCCTCTTGGCACTCCTGCTGCCGGTCGTTGCGGCGGGGGCGGCGGCCCTGTGGCGATGGCAGACATGGACTGCCCGTGGCGTCCTGCTCTGTGCCGCCGGGGTATACGTCGCCGTCACGCTCGTGCTGGTCGATCAGCACCGGGATCCGTCGGCCATCGCACAGACCAAGCAGTTCGTCGAGTCGCAGACGGAGCGGTCCGGGCCGACACGGGTGGCCTCCGTCCCGCTCGTCAACACGTACCTGCGGAGCCAGCGGGTGGACGCCCAGTTTCTCTCCATCGAGGACTCGACCGATATCCGCCGCCTGCGGCGGGCCAAACAGGGGCGCACGCTGGTGGTGGGCACTTACGCGTCGCTCCTGGACCGTGAGCCCACCCGCACCCACACCTTCTATCACAATCCGCACGTTAATCGCATGTGGCCCGAGGTGACTGTGTATGTCTACGAATACTGACACGAAGGCAGCGCCCCTTACTGTGCTGGGTGCCGGCCCGGCGGGGCTCGCCACGGGCTTCTACGCGCGTCGGCAAGGGCTCGGCGTGCGCCTCTTCGAAGCCGCGGACGCGGTGGGTGGCAATGCCCGCACGCTTCAACTCGGCCCGTTCCGCTACGACACCGGTGCGCACCGCTTCCACGACAAAAACCCGGCGGTGACCGCCGACGTGACGGCGCTCCTCGGCGACGACCTCCGCCGCGTCGACGCCCCGAGCCAGATCTGCTGGCGGGGCCGCCGCATCGACTTTCCGCTGGCCCCCTACGACCTGTCGCGGAAGCTCCCCCTTTCCCTCCTCACCCGAATTGCGTGGGAGCAGCTCTCGATTCCCCGCGCCTCGAACGACGCCGCGCACTTCGAGGAGATGGCACTCGAGAGCTACGGCCCCACGCTCGCGCGGCTGTTTCTGCTGAACTACACCGAAAAGCTGTGGGGCACCGACGCCAATCATCTCTCGCCTCAGGTAGCCGGCGACCGGCTGGAAGGACTTGACCTGAGGACGTTTCTCATAGAAGCATTCGGCGGCGCAAAAGACAAGGCCCGCCACCTCGACGGCTCGTTCTACTACCCGAGGCACGGCTACGGCCAGATCGCCGAGGCCACTGCCGATGCCCTGGGCCGTGAACACATCCGCACCGGGGCTCGCATCACACGGCTCTCGCACGATGGGACCCGCATTCGTCGCGTGACGGTCAACGACGCGGAGCCCATCGGTGTAGAGACCGTCGTGAGCACGCTGCCGCTGACCCTCGTGCTTCACCTCCTGGATCCACCGCCGCCCGACGAGATGCGCTCCGTTGCCCAGTCGATGCGCTTTCGCCACCTCCGGCTGGTCGTGCTGGGCCTGGATCGAGCGCGCCTCACGCCCAACGCCTCCCTCTACTTCCCTGAGCAGTCGGTCCCGTTCACGCGCCTCTACGAGCCGAAGAACCGCAGTCCCGACATGGCCCCGGACAGCCAAACCGTCGTCGTCCTCGAACGGCCGTGTCATCCGAAGACCGAGGCGTGGACCCAATCGAACGCGAACCTTCGACACAATGCCCTGGATTTGTTGATGGAACAGGGGCTGATCGACGAGAGAAAAGAGGTTGTTGCTGCCGACCACCGGGCGGTTCCCTTCGCGTACCCGATTCTGGACGTGGGCACCGAGGACAAAGCCGAGCGCCTGACAACCTACCTGCAGCGCTTCGAGAACCTCCACCTTCTGGGACGAAGTGCTCAGTTCACCTACACGCACGTCCATAACCTCTACGCCCAGGCCCGCACGCTCACCAGGCACCTCGCGGCACGGCCCGACCTGGTGGGATAGCAGTGCACTTCGTACAGACGGCTATTTCGTCTTTCCCCGCACCGTTACCACCACCGAGCGGGCGCCGCCGCGATCGCGGTGCTCGTTGAGGTAGATGCCCTGCCACGTGCCGAAGGCCGGGCGCCCGTCCTGAATGGGGATCGAGAGGCTCGTGTCCAGCATCGAGGCTTTGATGTGAGCGGGCATGTCGTCGGCTCCCTCCACGGTGTGCTCGTAGTAGGGCTGATTCTCGGGCACCATCTCGTTGAAGTGGCGCTCCAGGTCGCCGCGCACGGCCGGGGCGGCGTTCTCGTTGATCGTGAGCGAGGCGGAGGTGTGCTGGAGAAAGACATGCAGCAGGCCCACCCGGAGGTCGTCGAGGCGAGGGCCCTGCTCCAGGATCTGATCGGTAACGAGGTGGAAGCCTCTCGGCTTCGGGTCGAGGCGGACAGTGTCCTGTCTCCACTCCATATCGGGAAACGGCTGTGACGGAGATCGTGATGGATCGTCGTGCCTTCTACGGCTCGACGCGCACATCCATCCACACGGGGAAGTGGTCGCTGACGGGCACGTCGGGCACCCGAGCGGGATCAGGGCGCCAGATCCCGGAACCGTCCACCATGAGGTTGGCGGACGGAAGGACGTAGTCCGCCCGGGCCTCCACCAGGAGCCCGACGGCTGTCAGCAGCAGGAAAATCGTGGCAATCCGGGTCGGCATGGGTGCCTCTACGGGCTCAGTCCGACGGCAGCGCGGCGTCTCGTCTCTTCTATCCAGCTTCCGTTCCGTCCACACGGCGGGCAAGGTACTCGGCCAACTCATCGAAGTCGACCTCTTGCTGCTCCCCGCTCTCCATCTCCTTCACCGTCGCGGCCTCGGCCTCCAGCTCGTTGCTCCCGATGATCATCGCGTACGGAGCGTTTTGGCGGTTCGCCTCCTTCATCTGCGCCTTCAGCGAGCGCCCCATCAGGTCGTGCGCCACGTGCAGCCCGGCGTCGCGGAGGGACTGGGTTGTGCGGAAGACCCATCGTTCGGCCTCCTCGCCCAGCGCGGCGATGAACACGTCGGGCGTGGGCGTGCCGGGGCGGTCCACGTCCGCGGCATCGAGCGCGAGGAAGAGCCGTTCCATCCCCGCCGCAAAGCCGACGGCCGGGAATGGCTCATCGCTGCCCAATACCTCGGCCAATCGGTCGTAGCGTCCCCCACCGGCGAGCGCGCTCTGCGCCCCGAGGCCCGGACTTTCGAGCTCGAAGGTGGTCTCGGTGTAGTAGTCGAGCCCCCGCACGAGCTGCGGATCCTCCTCGTACTCGATCCTCAAGCCATCGAGGTGTTCTTTCACTTCGTCGTAATGCGCGAGGCTTTCTTCACCAACGAAGTCCATGAGCTTCGGGGCATCCCGTAGGATCTCCTGCTCGTGCTCCACCTTCGTGTCGAGGATGCGCAGCGGATTGCGCTCCAGTCGGCGCTGGCTGGTCTCCGAGAGCTCGTCGGCGTGGGGCGCCAAGTAGTCCTGAAGGGCCTCCACGTACTCCGCGCGGCGCTCCGGCGTGCCCAGCGTGTTGAGGCGAAGCTTCAAGTCGGTCAGGCCAAGCGCGTCGCACACAGCCATGAGGACGGCAATGGTCTCGGCGTCGGCGCGGGGCTTGTCGGCGCCCATGATCTCGATGCCGAACTGGTGGAACTGCCGGTAGCGGCCCTTCTGCGGCTTTTCGGCGCGGAAACAGGGACCGAGATAGAAGAGCTTCTGCACGCCCCCGCGCTGGTCGAGGTGGTGCTGGAGAAAGGAGCGCACGACCGGCGCGGTAATTTCGGGCCGGAGGACGTACTGCGTGCCGCTGCGCTCGAAGGCAAACATCTCCTTCTGCACGATGTCGGTCGACTCCCCCACCCCCCGCGCCACCAACTCGGTCGGCTCCAGGGCGGGCGTGCGGATTTCCTCGAAGTTGTAGCGGCATAGTACGTCGCGGACGGTCGCCTCCACGTGGCGCCATTCGGCACTGCTCGCAATGCGCGTGCCCCCGTCGTCCGTGTAGGCGTCCGGCAGGATGTCGAAGGTGCCCCGGATGTTCTGGAAGGTGGTGCTCACAGGTCGAATCGCTGACTGTCGGAAGTTGGCGTGTGGGCGTTTCTGCGTGTGGGCGTTTCTGCGTGTGGGCGTCTGTGCGTGTAGGCGTATGGCGGAAGTTTTTACCGATGCGTGAGGAACTTCGTGAAGGGAGTGCGCCGATCTCAACCGAGAATGCTCTGGCGGGACGGGGGTGAGTATGGGAGTGTGAGTGTGCGGGCGTTTTTTACTCCCATACCCACACACTCCCAAACGCCCATGCTCAGAGGCTTCATCTTCAGGAATTTCTGCACGGCTCGGTAAACATCCACCTACGTTCACCCTGGCCCTCCTTCCTCGTTCACCCCCGGAGTTCCGCCTCCCCCTCCCGAAGGGCTTCAATAACGGTCTCCGGCGTGTCGGCCTCCACGAGACGCTCGCGCAGCGAATCGCGACTGACGAGGCGCGAAATGCGGCCCAAAATCTTGACGTGCTGCGACTTGTGTTCCTCCGGCCCCACGAGCAGCAGGAGCAGCCGCACGGGCACATCATCGACGGCCCCGAAGTCGACCGGCTCGTCGGTCGTGGCGAAGGCGGCGACAGTTTCGGTGGCCGCGGGCGTTTTGGCGTGCGGGAGGCCGAGCCCTTTTCCCACGCCGGTCGACATCTTCTGCTCGCGCTCAAAGATGGCCGTTCGCACAGCCTTCAGGCTGTCGATGGCCTCGTCCCCAGCGAGCACGTCGACCAGTGTATCGATCACGTCCGACTTCTCAGTCCCCGGAAGCCCAATGCGGACCCGCTCGGGAACGAGCAGCTGGTTGATTTCGGTGGTTCGAGTGGTCGGCATGCGCATAATCTAGTCAATGAGCGAGACCAGACACAGGCCGACCGCGCGTTCCGGTCGCTGTCGGGGGCCGGCGGGCGACAAAGTAGGGCAGCGCCGCGTCGATTTCACGTATTCGCCGGCTGAAGGTCCTCCGCTCCCCCGGCGAAAGGGAGGCATTTCCGCCCAACAAAGAAGAATTCACGATCCGGGCTCGCTCCCGGCCCTGTTCATCATCAACCCCACGGTGAGCTTCGTGGCGCTCGCGGTGACGCTCGGGGTCTACGTCCTCCTGGCCCGCCGGGAACTCGCCCCCCTCGAGGACGTCCGCAGCGGCATGTCGTGTACGGGCGGCGGTTCGTGGAGAAGGTTGTGTGCGTAGCAGAAGAAACAACATGATTCCTCCTGAGAGAATTTGGGCATGACGAATCGGGGCTGACGAAATCAGGAGGTGCGGTCGAAGCGCGTGACGCCGTCGCGGACGAAGTGGCCGTCGTCGGGGACGTAGCGGCGCTCCTCCACGGAAAAGGCGTCGGGCTCGACGGTGACGACGTTGTAGAAGTTGACCGAGCTGGTCAACCCGCGCCCGCGACTGCTCGTGGCCGTCCCAGCGCTTGCGATCACGATCCGGTGCTCCCTCGGGATGATGCTGAGCGGCTTGATAGCCGAGACGTGCAGGTGGCCGCAGAGGATGAGGTCCACGCCCGCCTCGGCGGCCGCGTCGAGCGTCTTCTGGGCGTGGCGGGCCACGGGGTGCGGACTGATGGGCCCGATGGTGGTCGGATGCAGCTGGTGGTGCACCACGAAGACCTTGAAGCGATCGCCCTCCATCCCGGAAAAGTAGTCGGTCATCGCGGCCCGATCGGCCGCGCCGATGCGTCCGCCTTTGATCGACCTCCCGTACGCAGAGGTGAGTCCGAGCACGGCGACCGTGTCGGTTTCAAACGTCGGGGCCAAATCGTCGGTGATATAGCGCTTGTAGCGCCGGAGGGGTGCCCGGAGTCGCAGAAGAGGGCGCCACCACGGATAGACGTCGTGGTTGCCTGCGACAACGAGTGTGGGCGGATGGAAAGCATCAAGCAGGGCTCGCGCCGCCTCGTACTCGCTGGGCCAGGCCCGCTGCGTCAGATCGCCGCTCAGGGCCACGAGGTCGACCCCTCCCTCGTTGACTTCCGTCACCAGCGACTCGACGACCCCGGGGTGCGCAATCTGCCCGAAGTGAAGATCGGAGATGTGGGCAATGGTCATGGCGTTGCACGTTGGAACGTCGAACGTTCAACGTTCTCCCGTTCAACGCTACAGCAACAGGTTCATCGGCTCCTCCAGGTAGGACGTCACGGTGTCGAGGAAGGCCGCGCCCTTGGCCCCATCCACAACGCGGTGGTCGCAGGAGAGGGTCACCTTCATGCGGGTGCCGGGCACCACCTCGCCGTCCTCCACGACGGGCGTGTCCCGGATCTCGCCGATGGCCAGAATGGCCGAGTTGGGCGGGTTGATGATGGCGGTGAACTCCTCGATGCCGAACATGCCGAGGTTGCTGGTGGTGAAGGTCGATCCCTCGAACTCCTCCGGCTCCAGGTCGCGATTGCGGGCCCGCTCGGCAAGCTCTCGCGTCTCGCGGGCAATCTCCGAGAGGCCCTTCCGGTCTGCATCCCGCACGACGGGCGTGATGAGCCCCTCGTCGATGGCGACGGCGATGCCGATGTGCACACGGTTGTGCTTGTGGATCTCGCCCTCGTCGGGGCGGTAGGCGGCGTTCACGTACGGATGGTCGTGCAGCGACAGGGCGCATGCCTTCGTGATCAGGTCGTTGAAGGAGATCTTCGCGCGGCCCTGCTCCTCCGCCAGCTCGTTGAGATCCGCGCGCAGTTCGACGGCCTCTTCTACGTCGATGTCGACGGTGAGGTAGTAGTGGGGCGCCGAGTACTTGCTCTCGGCGAGGCGACGGGCAATGGTTTCCCGCATCTGCGAGATGTCTTCCGACTCGTACGCTGCCTCCTCATCCGGCATCACATAAGTCGGCTCCCCAACCGCCGGCTCGGGGGCAGGCTCTGCAGCCGGTTCGGGAGCGGCCTCCTGCTCCTCGACCCACGCCTCCACGTCGCGGCGCACGATGCGGCCCTCGGGCCCCGACCCCTCGACCTGCGCCAGCTCCACGTCGTGCTCCTGCGCGATGCGGCGCGCCAGCGGAGACGCTTTGATGCGGCGGCCCTCCGCGTCGGTGCCGGCAGGCACCGGCTCTGGCGTCCGCTCCCGTAGTTGCCCATCGCCGCTCGGCGCCGGTTCCGGCTCGGTGTCCACCTCCGGTTCGGGGGCCGTCTCGGTTGGCTCTTCCGCCTCGGATTCCTCAGACTCAGGTTCTGCCGGCTCGGGCTCAGATTCGGTGGGTTCTTCAGACTCCGGTTCCTCTGCATCCGGTTCGGGCTCCGGCTCCGTCGTTGCGGCGCCGTCGCCTCCTGCCTCGCCGACGAGGTCGGAAATGTCTTCCCCTTCCTCCCCGATCACGGCGATGAGCTCGCCGATGGGCACAGCATCGCCCTCAGCGATCAACTGCTTGAGCAACACCCCCTCGTCGAAGGCCTCCAGGTCCATCGTGGCCTTGTCCGTCTCCACCTGCGCGAGCACGTCGCCGGAGGAGACCTCCTCGCCCTCGTCTACGAGCCAGGCGGAGAGCACCCCCTCCTCCATCGTGTCGCTCAGCTTGGGCATTTCGATTGGAACCGCCATCGTTCGAGTTTGGATTTTGGAATTGGGAATGGGGATTGAGGGGAGGTGAGGCGGAGGTGTGGAGGCGAAAATCCGCACTCCACATTCCACACTCCGAATTCGTCACTCCGCATACATCACGCGGAGGCACTTGTCGACCGTTTCGTCGACGCCCGGCATGTATTCGTCCATCAGATTGGGGGCGTAGGGGGCCGGGGTGTCGGGGGCCGTGACGCGCAGGATGGGCGCGTCGAGGTAGTCGAACGCGCGGTCCTGAATCTGCTGGGTCACCTCGGAGGCCACGCTGGCGAAGGGGTTGCTCTCGTCAACGACGACGCAGCGATTGGTCTTGATCACCGACTCCACGATGGTCTCGATGTCGAGCGGCTTGATGGTGCGCGGGTCGATGACCTCCGCCTCGTAGCCCTGCTCTTCGAGCTCCTCGGCGGCGTTCATCGCGATGTGGTAGCTCTTGCTGTGGGCCACAATCGTCACATCGTCGCCCTCCCGCGCCACGCGGGCCTCGCCGAGCGGGATCGTGTAGTCCTCCTCCTCGCTCACCTCCCGCTGCATGCCGTACATGAGTTCGCTTTCGAGAAAGACGACCGGGTCGTCGTCGCGGATGGCGGTCTTGAGCAGCCCCTTCCCGTCGTCGGGGATGGAGGGCGCCACCACCTTCAGGCCCGGGAAGTTCGAGTAGAGGGCCTCTGTGGAGTTGGAGTGGGTGGCGCCGAGCTGTCCGGCCGCCCCGTTGGGCCCGCGGAAGACGATGGGGAGGTCGAACTGCCCGCCCGACATGTAGCGGATGTTGGGCGCGTTGTTGATGACCTGATCGAAGGCGACAAACGAGAAGTTGAACGTCATAAACTCGACGATGGGCCGGAGGCCGTTCATCGCCGCCCCGATACCGAGCCCCGCGAACCCGAGCTCGCTGATGGGCGAGTCGATAACCCGATCGTGCCCGAGCTGGTCGAGCATGCCCTCGGTCACCTTGTAGGCACCGTCGTACTCGGCCACCTCCTCCCCGATGAGGAAGATGTCGTCGTCGCGCTCTATCTCTTCGGTCATCGCGGCGCGGATGGCCTCACGGAATTGCAGCGTAGCCATGAATGGTTGGGGGTTGAGTGTTCAGAGTTGAGAGCTTCAACGTGACAACGCGCAACGCAAAACCATTAACGCGCAACGCTGAACCTCAGGCGATGAAGGGATAATCCTCCTGAACGTACACGTCGTCGTAGATTTCATCGTCATCCGGGAACGGAGCCTCATCCGCCGCGTCGATGGCGTCCTTCACCGTCTGCTGCACGTCGTCGTCGATGGCAGTGACGTCCTCCTCGGTCGCGAGGTCGTGCTGAATGATGTAGTCCTGAAGGCGATTGATGGCGTCCTGGCTCTGGCGCTGGTCGAGCTCATTTTCGGCGCGGTACTCGGCCGGGTCGGTGATGGAGTGGCCCTGGTAGCGGTACGTGCGCACCTCCAGGAGCGACGGCTGATCGTTGCGGGCGTAGTTCTCGACGTGATCGCGCACAGCCTTGTTGACGCTGAAGACGTCCATGCCGCTGGCCAGCGACGAGGGAAAGTCGAAGCTGTAGCCGTGCCGGAACAGGCCGGGCTTGCTCAGGGCCCGGTCCACGGCCGTGCCCATCGCGTACTGGTTGTTTTCGCAGACGAACACGATGGGGAGCTCGTAGATGCCGGCCAGGTTGCAGGCCTCGCGGAACGCGCCCTGGTGCATGGCCCCGTCGCCGAAGAAGCAGAGGCAGACCTCGTCGTCGCCCCGGTATTTGTGCGCAAATGCGATTCCGACCCCGAGCGGCAGGTGCGCCCCCACGATGCCGTGCCCGCCCATCATTTTCTTCTCGCGGTCGAAGAAGTGCATCGAGCCGCCTTTCCCCTTCGAGCAGCCGGTGCGCTTACCAAACAGCTCCGCCATGCCCTCCTCGGGGGCCATGCCCATGGCCAGGCCCATGCCGTGGTCGCGATAGGCAGTGATGATCGAGTCCTCCCCCAGATCGATGGCGTTGACGCTGCCGGTGGACACGGCCTCCTGCCCGATGTAGAGGTGGAGGAAGCCCGAGATTTTCTGCTGCTGGTACATCTGACGGCATCGATTTTCGAAGCGCCGCTGCAGCAGCATGTTGCGGAGCAGGTCGATGACCTCCTCGTCCGCGAAGCCAAGCGCGT
>PXTN01000116.1 GCA_003022565.1 Bacteroidetes bacterium QS_3_64_15
GCGGGGCGAAGCGAGGAGGCGGAGGCGGCGGAGATCATGCTGCTCCCCGGCGTTGGCTTCGACGTGGTGCCCAGCGATTGTCTGGCCCGATTCGTGGCCGGCCGGGCGGACGCGTCTTCGAGCGTTCGCCGAAGCCGGTCCGGCTCCGAGAGGGACGTCACGCGCGTGGGGTGGTTCAGGGCGGTCCCCAACGCATCCAATTTGGCAGCGTCCCGCCCCGCCAGCATCAGCTCCAGGCCGCGGTCCTCGGCCTCCTGCGCGATCAGGCGCCCCGTGTAGCCGTAGGCGCCGTAGAGAAGAATGGACATGCGAATGTACGAGGACTCTTGAAGAAGCTATCGTTCGCTGCAGAGGAAATACCTTTTCCGTACTTGAGTATGGGCGTGTGGGCGTGTGGGCGTTGAGTTCCCCCGTCCAAGTTGATCAGTCTTCGGACCCATTGCCGCGATCATTTGGGAACGTGATCCATCGAGAGGATGGCTGTGCTGTCTACCGAAGCGCCACGGGCAGTCTACGGGACCGATTCCGGCGCGACGGCCCGAAGTCCAAGCTCCAGGGCTCGAACCTGGAGGGCCATGGCTGCGTCGAGGGGCACTGGGCGAAGGTCGAACGGTGCGAGCAACTCCTCCACGTCGTCTCCCCGTTCGAGGCGCGCCCGAATCTCGGGCAGGCGTTCGCGGAGCTCCAGGTACCGCTCCGGGCGATGGGACGAGGAGTCCCTGCCCGGAACCAGAAACAGCGGAATCTCCGTCACGAGCGAGAGCGGATCGCCCCCCAGCGACGCGACGAACTCCATCGAGCTATCGTGAAAGCGGCGCGCCATCGCGTCCTCCCCGCGGGCCCGAAAATAGGTTCGCATGGCGTCGCCTCGGGGCGTGGTCTGGAAGCCGGGTTCGATCCAGAAGAATCCCTTCTCCCCCTTTCGGTTGTGGTCGTGCAGGGGCAGCCCCCTCGCGGCCGCGGCCTCCGCAAAGTCATCGCGGAGGGCCTGCGTGCGGAAGGTCCACGGGCGGTTGATCAGCAGCAGTGCCCCCTCCCCCGCCGACATTCCGTGCAGGCTGGCGTGTAGATCGAACGGCCCATTCTCGCTCAAAAACGCGGAGACGTGCTCATTTTCGGGGCGCATCTCAGGATATCCATACTCCAGGTCGCGCCCCGGCTCCTCCCGCACGGCATGCTGCAGGTACGCCGTCGGGGCAGGCCACTGCTCCATCCAGGGGCGGTTCCGGGCCTCGCCGTCCGGATTCGTGTGCGGGACCACCACGAATCGAAAGCGGCGAAACCATGGCGCCATTTTGTCTCGGTGGGCCAGCCCGTTGATAATGAAGGACCGAAGTGTCTCGGGGCCGACCGGTTCGTCCGCGTGGTTGCCCGCGATAAGGCTGACCGTAGTGGGGCCGGTCCCCAGCACTACGCCGTAGAGCATTGCCCCCTCCTCGCTGGGCCCGAGTTCTCGGAACGACGCAATGTCCCGATGATCAGCGCAGGCCTTCTCGATGGGACGGCGGACCCGTCCGTGGGCCCGGAAGGTGGGGGTCGCGTCAACGAGACTCGTTAGGGCGTACGACACGCAGACAGGGTCAGCTCATCCGATGAGGAATAGCGAAAAGAGGACTTGGGCTTTCCGCCACCAGGCCGAAGCGGTGTCCGGAATCAATCGGTGCTCGGAATCATCCGTACACCGGGATTTGGAGGACGGTCGTCCGGCGGGACGCGCAAAAGGTTGACTTCTAGTTTTGAAAATTGTATAATAATGCGTGTGGCAGTTCATCGACACCTTGCGCCACTCCTCGCGGTGTGTGCAACGGGTGGGGATGCTCTGTCGCGCAGCACACGTTTTTTCTACAGAATCTCCCGCAGCACCATGGCAGAGCGCGAAACCGGAACCGTTAAGTGGTTCAGCAACGAGAAGGGCTACGGATTCATCGTGGCCGAGGAGCGAGACGAGGATCTGTTCGTCCACTACAGCGAAATCGACACGGAGGGCTTCAAGAGTCTCGACGAAGATGACCGGGTGGAGTTTTCGGTCGGTCACACCGACAAGGGACCCAATGCCCAAGACGTGGTCGTCATCGGCTAGTGGTCCGGCCCCATTTCCTTCACCCAAGCGCCTCACCCCCCGCGGGGTGGGGCGTTTTTTATTGCATGCCCTCGGTGGCAATTACGGCGCAAAGCCACTGACTCGAAGAAGCCGATCCGTATTGTACTGCGGGTCCTGGTAATAGACGAATGCGGTGTAGGTGCCGGTGATACGACGTCCGGTCCGTTGAATTTGCTTTGTGAGTGCCGGGTCGGAGGTTGAGTAGAAATACTGATGTTGCCCTTGCTTCAGGAGAACCGTCCCTTCGTACCGTCCCCGAACCCCGTTCCACTCCATCTGCGCGCCCCGGTCCGGATTCATCCCGCTAAAACTCCCGGCCACCACGAGCCGGCTGCCGTACGGCCGTTCGTTCGACGGAACGAAGGCAAAGCTCGTCTTGACGTACTCGGCAGTCAGGGCGGGATCGGCCCGACTGGAGAGGGCCCCGCGCACGACCGTTTGGCCGTTTCCGTTCGAGCCCACGGCGCTCTCCTCGAACCGTGCGTAGTCGGGTTCCACCAGGACTTGAATTGGAGAGGCCGTGCGATCGACTTGGGCGATCCGGTTTGTTGCGCGGAGCGTGCTGAGATCGAGCCCATATCCAGTCGTGGTCGGTGCGTAAGCTTGGTCGCGCTCCACCTCAAACTCCAGCTCTGGCTGCCGGACGAGAAGGGGCCGATCCTCGCACCGCGTGTCCGCAAGGCGGCCGTTCCGCACGAAGCACACAGCGTGTCCCATCGGGTCGCCCTGAAGGTCAGAGGGGGGGCTGAACCGGGCCTTCGGGCGAAGCGACGGGGCCTGCTGGCCCGGGACAGGGACCGACTCGGCGCCCAACTGAAGCTCTCCTCTCCTCTCGGCGACGAAAAAGGGATGTTCGAAGAGAACCGAATCGGGGCGTCCGCGCTCGGTTACGCGAAGGATGTAATTGCCGCTAATCCGGAAGCGAATCTCGTCGTTGGGGAAGCGATACCGGTAGTGGACGTACGACACGTCCGTGCCCCGCGACGGCCGGTAGTCGAGGAGGCGATCATTCTGGTAGGACTCCAGGGTTCGGCTTGCCGAGAGATCCCTTCGCCACGTCCGATCGGCGTGCTCGAAGGAGATCGACAGCGGGCGCCCCTGCTCCTTCATCAGATCAAATTCGAGCGTCAGTGGGGACCCCTCCCCGAGCGTGACCACGGGAAGGCGCTGCTCGTCGTCGCCCCGGTAGAGCTGAACGGTGCGGACCGACGGGGACGGGGTCGCAAGGTCGGGCCGAGTGCTCTGCTGGGACGACGGGGCCGATGGGGCCGCATCCTCCGTTTGCTCCGACGACTTGCATCCGGCGGGGAGCCCCATCAACGCAACACAAAGACAAAGCCCGAGGAGCCGACGGAGGGAAGACGTCATGCTACGGCACACGCAACTTATGCGACGCGAGGAGGGGCGGCGGGACTCGTCCTTCGCAGTCCCCAATCTGCCCGCGTCCCCCAACCAACAGCCCGGGGGTGTGGTTCAGTGTCATCGGGGCGCTGCTCTGCGGTTGAACGACAGGGGGACTCGTTCTGTCGAGCGGCCCGCGAAGCGCCGTCTCCTGGTTCCGCGGCGTCGCCCGGGCTTCCCACCACTCGAAGAGTTCTGCTCGCGCCCGGTCCCCCATCGTGCGGGCCTGCTGGGCCGCCCGGCGGGCCCAGCGCCGAGCCGTTGCGGTTGATCCGGCCCGCAGGGCCGCCCGGGCCGCCCAGGCCCTCCGCTGCAGGGTCCACGCGCGATGCCAAGCGCGGGGACGCTCCGGCCGCACCGGCGTCTCCTCCTGCCGCCACCCCGAAAGTGCTGCGCCGTACCGTCTCGCGTCCATCCACCGAACCGTGCGCCAGGCATGTACGGCCGGGCCTGTGTCCTCCATCTCCTTGAGACGTCGGGCCTGAACCGCCGCCGAGTCCCCGCTCACGAGGACCCGAACAATGCGCGGTCGGGCCGCCACCGCGTCGCGGAGCATCAGCCGAGCCCGGGTGTCGTGTGCGTATTGAGGCGTTTGGGAGTGAGCCTCCGCGTACAGCGCACTCGCCGCCTCCGCCTCTCCGCCGAGCGTCTTCGCGTCGGCCAGCGCAACACGGAGTCCAACCGTCCGGGTCGTTGCCGCCAGCGTATCGAGCTGCCAGCGCACGGCCTCGGCCTGCCCGCGGGCGAGCCGAACCTGGGCCAGCGCCTCGTGAGCCGCCGCGAATCGGGGCTCGATGGCGAGTGCTCGCGTCAGGTGGGCCACCATCTGGGTACTGTCCTGCCGCCGGGCGGCCCGCCGGGCCTCCTGCAGGTGGCGGCGAGCGGGTGGGACGTAGTGGGGACACTCGGTTTCGAAGAGGGACGGCCGGGTGAAGCGCCGCGCGACGACGTCATGGGCGTCTCGCGCCACCACCGGATCACTCCGCAGATGGCCCGCCCACTCTTGCGCGAGGGATTGCAGCGACCGACCGTAGACCGCCTCGAAGTTGCCCCACGCATAGACCCGCTTCAGCTTTGCCGGGCCGTAGCGGTTCAGGAGATATCCCACGAATGATCCCATCGTGGCGTAGGAGACCGCCCCGCGCCCCGTCCAAAACCCCCAGGGCGAAAGCCGGCGTACCACCGCCCGGGCTTCATCGGAGAGCGTGGTCGTCGTGTCGGACCGGGCCGCGGTCCGAACCAGATCGTCGGGCGAGGGCTCGGGCGACGGCGGTTCCAGCGCCACGGCCCATCCCTCCACGAGGCCCGGCACCCACGACGCGCGGAGGCCCGGTAGGCCGTATGGCCGGCTCACGACGTGGGCCAACTCATGCCCCAGGCTCTGCGACACCCGATCGCGGAGCAGGTGCATCTGGGGAGTCGAGAGCCAGACAGGGGTCACGCTCGTCGTTCGGGCCCCGGTGAGGCGTCCCTTCACGTCCGCATTTGGGTAGATGTAGCTCTGGATGCGCGGGCCCGCCCCGCCGGACTCCTGACCCAGGCGTTCTCGCACCCAAGCGTAACGGGCCTCGTGGGTCGCTGCGAGGTCGGCCGCGGTGGCCTCATCCACCTCTTCGGGATCGTAGTAGAGATCGAAGTGGGCCGTGCGGGTGTGTCCCCCGAGTTGCCCCCGCAGGACCTCTGCCGACGTGTTGATGCCGAGGGGGGACGAGAACGCGTAGATTCCCCCAATCCCCAGCACGCAGACGAGCAGGGGCCAGCCCGATCCGTGGCCCCGCGCCCAGCGCCCGATCAGGACCGCCGCCGCGGCCCAGAGGAGCGTCAGCCCCCGAAACGCGAACAGGCCCGGGCGTACGGCCAGTTGCTCGTCGTAGATGGGCCCCAGCACGCCGCCGAACACGTGGTTGTAGGTGTAAAACTGGGGATGCAGCCCAAAATCGTAGAGCGGACCCGCGAGAATGATGAGAATACCCAGCCCGCCCAGCAGGAGACGCGGCCGCGTCAGCCCCAGTCCCACCGTCGCGTAAGCGAGCGACACCGCGAACACGACCGTGATTCCCGGAAACAGCGCGTAGAAGAGCAGCCCTTGCCCGAACGTGCAGTTCGGAGCCCAGAGCTGAGCCACCGTCAGGACCCCCAGCGGAACGAGCAGGGCCGCTTCTTGCCGGACCAGGATGTGCCACAGCGAGACGGATCGCCGGCCAAGTGCCCCCACCGCCGAGAGGCTCGCCACGAAGAAAGAAACCAGGGCCACTATGGCCGCGGACTCCGCCTGCAGCACATTGAGGAGCGGAACGGGCGCGAGCAGGAGCCCGAGCCCAGCATACGCGAGGAGAGCGCGACGCATCGGCGCAAACGGAGTGGGGAGGTACTACGTCGTTCCCTCAAAGAAGAGTGAACGATACCCCTACCGAAATCACCTCCTTGAGTTGAAGAGCCGAAGAGGTGTCTTCATCGAAGAGAGCGACGAACTGAAGATCCGTGCTCAACCAGTCGTTGACCTGCATGTTGATCGCGTTGTCCCAGATCATGTCCGGGGGATTCTCAAGCTGGTTGACGGCAAAAAAGAGGTTGAGCTGGGACTGGTATCGGATATTTTCCGACAGGCGCTGATCGAGCATGGCGGCGAACTCGCCCCCCGCCTCAATGCGTGCCAAGTTGTCCGGATCCAGGCCGTACAGAACCCGAAAGTCCGGCTCCGTGACAATGGTCTGTTTGGAGGCCACTCCAAATCGAAACGATAGATCTTCGTATGGCTCGTAGGTGAGGCCGAGGGACTCGGTAATGGTGGCGGGCGCAAAGAAGGCCGACGTTTGAACGGGGGGATCATTGTCGGCCCGCGGATTACTGGGGGCCTGGTCGTCGTAGGGATTCCCGGTGTAGTCGAAGCCGGCGGCAAACTGGGTGCGGAGATCCCCGGCCAAGGTGGGCCTGAACTGCCTGAAAAAGCCGTCTCCCAGGTATTGCAGGTTGGCCTGGAGGCGAATTTGGTCCTCCGTCTTTCGCAGTTCTTGGCCTTCCTGATCGATGTAGCCGAGCGCGAGCCGGGCGGCGTGGGTCTGCTCCCAGCGGTCGCCCTGGCGCTTGGCCAAGCCATCCAGCAGCGTCGCAAATGACAGCGAATTGAGGCCTCCTTCCTGCCAGTTCCGATAGGCGGCCTGGGAGACGGAGATCTTTCCAATCAACTCAGATTCCCACTCCGGGTCGGCCTCGGACGCCGAGGGGTCCTCCTGTTGTGCGAGCACGCCGTTGCCGGCGACGGCAAGGAAAAAGCCGAGGAGAGCAAGGACGAAAGTCCGAGGGGGCATATCGGTGAAGGGACGTCTGGCAAGGATATGTGAAAGGGTGCAATCCGTCGTGAGATCGTTCTCATTCAGAGGAGGAACAGGCCTTCGGAATACAAGAAGCCCTTGCCAACGAGTAGCAAGGGCTTCGTGGGGAAAACTGTGTGCGAGATGCACGCCGAACAGGAACGACTGCGCCCAGGCAGTGCCCATACAGACGGAGAAGCCTGCGGGGGCATCGCTGTTCGGCGTCGCGGGCGTAGCCAAGAGGTAGCCAAGAGGGAGTGGAGGCTACAGTTCGTTGTTCTTAATTTTCTGGATCTCCTGACGGATATCGTGGGACTGCTTCTTGAGCTCCATAAGCTTCTTCCGGGCGCGCGTGCCAGCGGCCTTGTTGCCCTTCTCATAGAACTTCATGAGGTCCTCCTCCGCGTCCTCGAGAATGTCGGTCAATCGACCGTAGCGTTCGTCGAAACTGTAGTGTTGGTCGAATGTGCTCATACGTGTACCTCTGCAAGTTGAGTGCTTGTGAGACTGTTGCACCTAGAACATAATGCCCCCCTCAGCCGCTGTCAAGCCGGATGAGACGGGGACGGGCCTCTTCGTTCCATCCGCCTCTGATTTGTCAAAAGGTTCAACCATCGAGGTCCTCCCCTTCCACGAAGTCGTTACGACTGAAGGCGCGTCCCCGTCGGCCCCGCCCCACCGAGAAGGCCTTGCAGGCTCGTGATCAGCACGGGCAGGTCCGACTCGGCCAACCGACGGACGACCGAGGGCTCCGGCACGTCCTCGTCGGTCACGGCATCCGGCTCAACGACATCCTGGATGCCTCCCTCCTCGCTGGGCAGACCCGACCGGTCGCCGGTCGTGAGCACGCAGGCCACCGGATCGAACGACGCCTCCAGAGCCCGCCCCAGCGCCTGAACCGCCTCTGCCGCCGGCACCTCGCGCACTGCCCCCGAATCGGGATCCTCCACGAGCGCCGACACGACGGGCACGACCCGCTGCTTGAGAAGGGCCGACACCCATCCCGCATTGGCAGCGCGGAGCGACCCGTCGGCCTCTTTCCGAAAGAGTCCTCGGTCAACGCCCTGAATGCCGACCGTAGACACCACCTCGTCGGTCAGGGCGGCGACAATCTCCTGATTCACCTCCCGGACCGCCCGCTCGACGAGACGGCGCTGGGCTTCGCTTTCGACGTCGAGCACGCCCCCCGTCCGGTCGGGAAAATATCCTTTCGCCTCGAGGGTGCGCTCGACCTTTTCGCCACTTCCGTGCACGAGGAGACAGGTCGGGCCGTCGGTCCCCGCCTCGGCAACGTGCTGAGCGAGGGATTTCAGGAAGAGATCGTCACCGAGGTGATGACGATCGAGGGAAACGACGTACAGAGATTGCATGCAGTTGGGAGATGGGGCAGAAGATCTGAGCGATGAGCGACCCAGGTCCGAGTCGGCCGCGTCCCTCCCTATCCCTATGCACAAGCCGATGGGAAAGCCGGAACAGCCCAAGGCGAGGTGGAGGGGGACGAACGACCGCTTCCATTCGGCCGAATCGAACAGGGGACCGTTCAGAATCTGTTTGGTGGATTGATGTTCAGCTGAGACACAGTGGGCGAAGCCGCAAAAGGGGACCCGAACGACCCCTGTAGCGGGGCTACCGGGGGAGTGAAGAACCCATTTTGCGCGAGATGCACGAAGTCGCAGGCCACAGAGCGTCTGCCAAACAGATTCTCAGGACCTCTCCGGGTCCGAGGCCGGGCTCGGCTCTTCTGAGGCCCCGTTGCCTCGCTCCGTCGGTTCGGCCATCTCTTCAGCCACGTCTTCCACGTCGAGCTCGTAGGTCTCGCCCGGTGCACGGTCTACCTCTCGGGGATCCTGTCCGTCGCCGTCGAACTGCGGGATGTGCTCCGTCGGGGGCTCTTTTCCGGCATCGCGGCCCAGCGGACTGCCCTCGTGGACGTAGAAGTCCTCGCTGGAGAGCGTATCGTTGTGGGCACGAGCGGCCTCGGCGGCCTCGCGCATGCTCTCGTCGGCGTTCTCGCGCATCTCGCCGAAGTTCTGGTGGATCTTGCGCTCGAACCAGTCGAAGAGGTACTCGACGGCAGCCCGGTCGCGCTCAAACTCGGGCCCGTACTCGCCGGAGCGAAGCTGATCGTCCATCTTCGAGAGCGACGAGGCGAGCGCGAAGAGGCAGATGGCGTTGTTCGCCACGCGGGCCTGCTGCGCCTGGTGCTTCACTACGTCCTCCCGCTCCCACTTGCTCACGAGCTTAAAGTAGTGCGAGTGCTTCTGGATGAGGCTTGTCAGCGTGTCGGCCTGCTCCTGGAGGGCTGCGTGCACGCTTCGGAGTTCGGGTGCGCTGGGCTTTAGCCCGAGGAACAGCTGCGCCCCCATCGGAAGGGCCTTTTTCAGCACCGCCGGCGTGGTAGCGGCCGTCAAGATGCGGGACAGATTGTCGCCAATCGATTCGTCGAAGTCCCACAGAAGCGCCTCCTGAATCGACACCATCTTCTCGGCGAGCTGCTTGCCGCCGTAGGCGAAGATGAAGGACTGCATGACTTCATTCGAGCCCTCCACGATGCTGTGGATGCGGTTGTCCCGCCAGGATCGTTCGAGTTCGTGCTCGGTCATGTAGCCTTCGCCCCCCATGATCTGCATGGCCTCGTCGATGACCTTCCAGCCAAACTCCGAGCAGAACGCCTTTGTGATCGCCGTTTCCACCATGATGTCGGTCTCCCCCCGATCGAGCATGCCCGTCATCATGTAGAGCATCGCGTCCATCGCGTAGGTGACGGCGGACATGCGGGCGATCTTTTGCTGCACGAGTTCAAAGTCCGCCAGCGGGCGCTCGAATTGGTAGCGCGTCTGCGCCCACTTGATGCCCTGATCGCGGGCCGCCTTCGCGGCGCCGGTGACCCCAGCACTGAGCGTGCAGCGGCCGTAATTGAGGCAGGAGAGGGCCACCTTGAGGCCCTTCCCCTCCTCGTGGAGCACGTTTTCGGCCGGCACCCGCACGTCGTTGAAGCGGAAGCGGGCTTGCCACGTCCCCCGGATGCCGGTCTTGGCGCGGTTGTTTTCGAAAACCTCGACCCCCTCCATGTCCGGCGTCACGATGAGCGCATTGACGCCCTGCTGCTCGAGCTCGCCGGTCTCCGGGTCGGGCACCATGTTCTTGCACATCA
>PXTN01000117.1 GCA_003022565.1 Bacteroidetes bacterium QS_3_64_15
ACTGGATCGGGATCTTCCCCGACAGGTCCGGGAAGGTGCCCCTCTTGCAAGGGAAAATCAACATACCAGGTTCTCACGCCTTCACGCATCACGGCGGAATGGACATCACCGGGCGATTGCTCGTCCGCAAAACAACCCTTTGGAAATGACCAGCGAACCGTCCTCTCCTGTCATGTCTCTTTCCGGCCTCCAGGAGCCTCTCGATCTGCTTGAGCAGAAGGACTACACGGCGGCCATCGAGGCGCTTGAGCGAACGGTGGCCGCGCTGCCGGCCCATCTCGGGGCGCACGTGCTGCTGGCCCATGCGTACGAGGCCCAGCAACGCTGGGGCCGGGCCCTGGAGGCATGGGCGGAGGTGCAGTTCCTGATGCCAAACAGCCCAATTGCGGAGGCCGGGAAGCGGCGGGTCCTCCGGCGCATCGACGGCATCGAAGACGGCGACGAACCCCTGCCGCTCGCCGAGTTCCCCGACCCCGACGCCGAACCCGCGGACCCGACGGCGGCGGACACCCCTCCGGAAGAGGAGCCGCAAGAGCGCGACCCGGAAGATGAGGACGATGGATCGTCGTCGACGGAAGGGGCGTCTGGGCTGACGGAGCTGCGGCGCCAGGCCGAGCAGGAGGCCCGCCAGGGCGGTGCGCGTCCGGGCCTGGCCGACGACGCCTCGTCCGCCGATCCGCCGTCCCCGCCCGAAGAGTCGGCGACCCCTGAGGAGCAGGTTGAGCAGCTCGAAGACGAGGGCGACGCCGATGATCTCGACCGCCTCATCGACAAGCTGCAGTCGGCCCGGATCGATACCGAGCCGGACGCTGCGGCGGATGCACCCCCGCCGTCCTCGGAAGAGACGGGGACGGAAGCTCCGGACGAGGACGACTCGGATGAGGACGATCCGGGAGAGGTCGTGTCGGAGACGCTGGCCCGGATCCACGAAGGGCAGGGCGACTACGAAAAGGCTGCTTACATCTACGCGCAGCTTGCCGAGCAGGAGCCCGATCAGGCCGAGGAGTTTCGAGAAAAAGCCGCCGAGATGCGCGGGAAAGCCGACGACATGGACGAGACCTCCTGACGTGTGAGTGTATGGACGTCAGGAAGGAGCGAATGCGGAGAGCGTGGAAGCCCGGGCGTATCACGGACCGCGTGCACCGTGTCACGCGTCCCCGCGCGGTTGCCCTTCCACCCCTCCATACGTCCGCACCTCCGCACCCGTACGCCCCCCTCCGTTTCTCCCACGCCCTCTCGCCCCACGCCTTTCGACACGCATGGACGCCCTCCTCGACCTCCACCGCCAGTCGCCCCGAACGGTCGTCGGGCTCATGTCCGGCACCTCGCTCGACGGGGTTGACGCCGCGCTCGCGCACCTGGAGGGCAGCGGACCCGAGCTGACAATGGAGGTGAACGCTCTCGTCCACGTGCCATATCCCGCGGCGCTACAGGATCTCATTCGCCGCAACACGGAGGCGGCCTCGTCCTCCGTCCGGGCCCTGACCCGCCTCGACGCCCGCCTCGCCGAGACGTACGCCGAGGCCGTTCGCCGGGCGTTGGCGGAGGCCGACACGAGCAGCGACACCCTCGATCTCGTGGGTGCCCACGGACAGACGGTGTGCCACCTCCCCGAGCCGGCGGACTGTGCGGGCACGGACGTACGGGCCACGCTCCAGCTCGGCAACCCGTCGACCCTTGCCACCCGACTGGGCGTGCCCGTCGTGGGCGACTTTCGCCCCGCCGACATGGCACTCGGCGGGCAGGGCGCCCCCCTCGTGCCGTACTTTGACTACGTCACCTTCACCGACGCAGACGAGCACCGCGGCCTGCTCAATTTGGGCGGCATCGCCAATCTCACGGTGCTGCCGGCGGGCGGGACGCCGGACGAGGTGCGCGCCTTCGACACCGGCCCGGCCAACATGGTGATCGACGCCCTCGCCGACCGGCTCTTCGATGCCCCAATGGACCGGGACGGGCAACACGCGGCCGCCGGCACGCCCGACCACGACCTGCTCGCCGATTTGCTAGAAGGGCCCTTCTTCCGCCGCAAGCCGCCGAAGTCCACCGGTCGCGACGACTTCGGCGCAGATTACGTGGATCGCCTGCTGAACGCTTCCCAATCGCGTGGCCTCTCCCCCGAGGACACGATGGCCACGGCTACGCTCCTCACTGCCGCGTCCGTCTACCAGGGCTACGCGCAGCACGTGCGGCCCGAACAGCCGATCGACGTGCTCATCGCCAGCGGCGGCGGCGTGCACAACGACACGCTCCTGCGGATGCTCGAGGACGCCTTCGCGCCGATTTCCGTCCGCACCGCGTCGGAGTACGGCGTAGACGGCGACGCGAAGGAAGCGCTCTGCTTCGCCGTCCTCGCCCACGAAACGGCCAACGGCGTGCCTACCAGCCTGCCGTCGGTGACCGGGGCCGAGCGGGCAGCGATCCTCGGCAGCCTCAGCGTGCCGGAGTCATAACTGGAGGTCAACCGCCGGGGGCAATTTTGGGAAGGCCCGTCTCTCCTCGAACTTCTCGACGCCGTGGTCCGCCGGCTGCCGACCGCCGTCGTCCCGATCAAAAAGCCGACGAAAGGGAACCCGCGCCGCTACGACCCGCAAACATGCCTTTGCCACCGGGGTACACATTTTTTGGCAAACCGCGCTTCTTGCACACCATAGCCTCGGCCCCATGGACCCCCAGGAGCAGACTCAGCAGACCGCCCTCGCCGAGATCGGCGAGTTCGGCCTCATTGCCCTCATGCGCGAGACCCTCGGCGAGTCCGAGGACGAGTCCGTCGTGTCGGGCATCGCCGACGACGCCGCTGTGTACCGCACTGGCGGTGAGCGCGTGCATGTGCTCACGACGGACACGCTCGTCGAGGGGGTGCACTTCGACCGCGCCTTCATGCCCCTGGAGCACCTTGGCTTCAAGGCCCTCTCGGTCAACGTGAGCGACGTGGTGGCCATGAACGCGACGCCCCGCTACGCCACCGTCTCGATCGGCATCCCGCAGAACGTGTCCGTCGAGATGGTGACCACGATCTACGAAGGGCTGAAGCAGGCCTGCAATGCCTACGATATGCACATTGTGGGGGGCGACACGAACGCGTCCCACGGCCTCTCCCTCTCGATCTCGGTCGTAGGGGCGGCGGACGAGGACGAGGTCGTGTACCGCAGGGGCGCTCAGGTGGGCGACAAGATCTGCGTCACGGGCGACATCGGGGCCTCCTACGCGGGCCTGAAGGTGCTCCTGCACAACCGGGAGCGCCTGCAGGAACAGGAGGAAAACTTCCAGCCCGACCTCGACCCCTACTCCTACGTCATCCGCCGCCACCTCGCCCCGCCGGCCCAACTCACAGTCATCCGCGACTGGGCGGACGCCGGGGCGCAGCCGCGGTCCCTCATCGACATCTCGGACGGGCTCTCCGCCGAGGTGCATCACATCTGCGAGGCCAGCGACGTGGGCGCGCAACTCTACGAGCCGGCCCTGCCCATCGACCCGGAGACCCGCAACACGGCTACAGAGTTTGAGGAGGACGTCACCGTCTACGCCCTGTTCGGGGGCGAAGACTACGAACTGGCGTTTACGACGCCGGAGGACGACCTCGAGACCCTCGATCCACAGACATACACCGTGGTGGGCGAGGTCGTAGCCCCGGAGGAAAAAGAGGAGCCCGTCACGATCCAGCGGGCCAACGGGCAAACCATTCCTCTGCAGCCCGGAGGGTTCGACCATTTCGCTGACTCGCCGCCGGGGCAGTAACTTTTACCTCCGCAGCCGAGCGAACTACGTGTTGTCGGGCTCGTCGCGGTACTCGCTTCGAAGGGCACGGAGGTCGTCTTTGAGGCGGTCAATCTCCTTCCCCAGGGTGTCGAGGGCGGTTTCTGCCTCCGAAAAATCGCCCGAATGGCCGATCTCTTCGAGCACCTGGGCCGCCTCGCTTGCGGGCTCGGCCCGCAGGCTTCCCGCGGCGCCCTTCAGCCCGTGCGCCTCCTGCTTCAGCGTCTCCGGATCCTCGTTCTCGACCGCCTCGCGAATGGCCTTCACGTAGTTGGGGCAGTCGTCGAGGAAGGAGTCAATGATCGCGACAATGACGTCCGCGTTTTCGTCCAAAAGCTCCACGAGCGCGTCGCGGTCAACGGCAGGGCTGGGCATAGAGAGTCGCCTATCAGCGATATCGGTTTACGGAAACATGTGCGGCGGCACAGGGACCGGGACAATAGACATCGGGAAAGTGCGAAACGTGCAACAGGGAACACAGATCCCTTCTGTCGGCGGGTCGTCAGGGACCGGGCCGAACGTGTACCGCGCCCTGATCACGGACGCCGCTCATGGGCGCTGCCGCGTGCACATGCGCGGCCCGGGACTCCACTGGTCGAGCCAGGCCTGCCGCTGCACAGAACGCCGATGGAAGCCGGGCGCCTGCCCGATCGGCGAGCCGGGCGGCGTGTCGAGCGCGGCGGGCGGCATGGTTGTCTCCCATGTGCGGTTCTCCCGTGTGCGGTTCAGGAAGCGGGCGATGGCTCCCTGCTGTGCGGTGCGGTGCGCGACTGGGGCGAGGCCGGCGTCCACTTATTGCCTCGGCTGTGGCACTAGATTCATGGACGTACTGGACCCAGAATGGCGATGAGTGGGTTGAAGCTATCCGTGAAAAACAGAACAGTGGTGCTTCTGCACAGAACTTGGGAGCCGCGAGTGCAAATTCTGGGGAAGATGGTTCAGATGAAGGAGATAGCTCAAGTTCTGAGGGAGGTGACTTCTCTTAGAGTGACGTTGGCAAGGCCGACATCGCTGGAGGCGTCGGTGGCGCGGCTGGTGGTGCCGTCACAGGGGCCATGGCAGGGGGTATAGGCGCTGGTCCTGGAGCCGCTGCCGGAGGAGCTGGAGGAGCAGTCGGCGGTTCTGTTACTTCCGCCACCTCTCAGCTTCTGGAACACGTGTGGTAATCTGTTTGAAGCGATCACATTGCCGTTGACCTTTCTGCTCAACAGCAGAGTCTGCTATGTTGGAGCAATTCAAGAGCAGCGTCGCCAAGACTGCGGCCACCTTTGCACTATGCGGTGCCCCAACGACCGCACTCAGCTACTTTCTCTTGAGTATGTGGACCTACGGTAGTGGCGAAGCTGGGCTTATTGCAGTGATTAGCGGTGTGGGCGCTGGAGTTGGAGTCGCCATGCAGCAGCACTCAACGTCGGACGATGCGAGTGGTGCGGAAGGCGCTTGATCACATTTCGCTGTCATGTCGGTCGAAGGAAGCCGCGTCCCCAAGGGGCGCGGCTCTTCTTTTCGGTAGCGGCCCAACAAATAGTGAGAAATACCGCTCTTGTGAGTCTTGAAAATATTTCTGCCTGGTTTGGGCATACGGACGAAGGCGATCAGGGCGACTGCTGGAGGCAGCGGTACGGGCGGGGGGCCCAGCGGGTGAGCCACGCCCGGCGCTGGGCCTGCCGCTGGTGATAGGCCGGCGTCTGCCCAATCGGGGAGCCTGGCGGGGCGTCGAGCCTGGACGGCGGCGCGGTCTGCTCCTGCGTGCGATTCAGGAAGCGTTCGATGGCGGCCTGCTGGGCGGTGCGGTGGGCCCGCGCCTCGGCGTTTGGGGCGTCGGTCGCCACCAGCCAGTCCTGAAGCGAGCGTAGGTGCTGCTCGATGCGGGCCCGCACGGACGGAGCGATGTCGGCGGTGCTGGCCCGGTCGAGCAGCATGTCCGTCCATACCTGCTGTACCGTCCGCCACACCTCGGCGCGATACGCGTCGCTAGGGGCGTCGCCCTTCCACACCTCGTCTGTGATGCGGCTGAGGATGTCCTGGAATCCCGGTCGGCTGGCCTCGGCGTCCTGCTGTTCGATGAGGCGTAGGGCGCGCTCCGGCTGCGTGAGGGCGTCGAGCACCATGGTGGCCGCCACCTCCGCCGGGGCGTAAGGGTCGAGCGTGGGGGCGGTCCGCCCGTCGAAAAGCTCGCGATTGGACGAGTGGCCGGGCGGGCGTGGCGGAATGCGGTCTCGGGCGGCCTCCGGCAGGGCCAGGGCCGCGGGCGTGATGGTGGAGAGGAGCGCGTCGAGCGCCGCGGTCTGTCGGTCCGCCGGGACGGGCTCGGACAACTGCGGGTCCTCTTCGCCCCGCACGGCGTACTCGTACGTCTCGCCGCCAAGGAGCTTCGCCGTCGCTTCCACCTGGTAGCGGTGTCGGAGGTAGAGCGGTACGAGCACTTCCTCCATGAGCGCCATCGGCTCTCCGGTCTTCACGGTCGCCTCGCCAAAGCGATCGAGCGCCACGTCGCGCACGCTCATCTCTCGCTCCAGGGCGCCTACCACGTCGCGTCCATTGTCCCACAGGTTGGCTCCCGGGTGGGCGGCCCCGGCCGGCCGCGCATCGGCATCGGTGATGTAGCGCAGGTCCTTTTGCGCTGCCTCCCGCACGATGCCATCGAGCAACGCCTCCTCGGTCTGGCTCGGCCCGGGCTGCGTGTAGGCGTAGCGGATCGCCATCTTGTCCCACCGCTCCACGCCGGTGTCGTAGGCCCCGTTGAGCGTGATCGAGTCGCCCTGCACGCGCGCCAGCGGAGCCGGATAGTCCATGACGGAGGCCCGGTCGTTCACCGACGCCGCGAAATTATGGGCGAGGCCGAGCGTATGGCCCACCTCGTGTGCCGACAGCTGGCGGATGCGGGCGAGCGCCATTTTCAGCATCGGGTCGTTCTCGGGCAAAAATCCGTTGGCGTGATCGCCCTGATAGGGGGCCAGCAGTCCCTCTGCCAGCAGGTAGTCCTGCCGCACGCGCTGGGAGCCGAGCGTGACGTGCCCCTTCAGAATCTCGCCAGTGCGCGGATCGGTGACCGAGGCGCCGTAGCTCCAGCCCCGCGTGCGGCGGTGGACCCACTGGATGACGTTGTAGCGCACGTCCATAGGGTCGGCGCTGTCCGGCAGTACCTCCACGCGGAAGGCGTCCTCGTAGCCGGCGGCCCGGAAGGCCTCGCCCCACCACCGCGCCCCGTCGAGCAGGGCACTGCGGACCGGCTCGGGCGTCCCGGGATCGAGGTAGTAGACGATGGGATCCTCCGGGGGGCACAGGCCGTCGTCGTCGGGCGGGGACGCGCAGCGCAGCCGGTGCCGGTTGACGACCCGCTTCGTCATGGACTCCCCGATCGGCGTCGCAAAGTCCATGTAGTCGTTGTAGAAGAGCCCCGAGCGCGGATCGAAACGGCGCGGTGTGTACCCGGACGTGTCGGGCAACTCCACGAAGGAGTGGCGCACCCGGAGCGTCACGGCACGCGGAGTGGCCGCCGTCTGTTGCACGTATTCCCCGGGCTCCTCGTCCGTCGTGAACGTGAGGCGGGCCGTCAGCTCCGTGTTTTTCGGAAAGGCCTTCGTGTTTTCGAGATGGGGGACGCTGCGGTCACGATCGAGCGAGAAGGTGCCCTGATCCGTCTCTTTCAGGCGCTGAACCACCCCGTGGGCATCGCGGACCACGAAGTCGGTGGCGTCGACCAGCACGTGTCCGTCGTCTCCCTCCGCGGCCACCTCGAAGCCCCACACGACGCCCGGCGCGAAGGCCTCCCGCACCGCCGCCCGCTCCCGCGGATTGTCCGTGGCGGCGCGGTAGTCGAGATTGGGCGCCACGAGCAGCACCGTCGGCCCCGTCCGCTCGAAGCGCACGATCTGCTGGTCGCCCAGCTGCCCACGGTCGAGCCCAACGGGGTTCGACCCCAGGCCCGTGGGCAGCGACGTGAGGTACAGCACGTTCGTGTGGAGCCGGGGAATCTCCAGCCACAGCCGGCCCGCGCTTTCGTCCCAGTAGACCGGGAAGTAGCCGTCCATCCGCTCCATGCCCTCGGTCTTTTCGGCGATCGTGGGGAGGGCGTCCGCGGCCTCGTCCTGCGCCGGGGCGGGCCTCCCTGCAAGAAGAACAGCTCCGAGGAGCAAAGGCAGCACGGGGCTTCGTAAACGATGCGAGTTCATGATCGAACTGGGTTTGCTATGCGGAAGGGAGTCGAACGACAGTCGGGAACGCCTGCGGAGGGCAAACTTACGAAATTTGCGGACAAAAACCGAAGGGCCAGCCCGGCCCGACAGGGCGATTGCATGTTGGAGACTCTCGACCAGCGACGGAGGCTTCACTGCCGCTGATCGTAGGAAAGACGCCGCGAATGCGCGGGAGAATGGGGGCATGGGAGCGTGGGAGCACCGAGTTTTGTGCCTCCGCAGAACCAGCGAGCAGGCTGCCGTCGCTAAGATGCGATTGCCCTGCCCGGCCCGAAATTTCTGGATTCTTTGCGGCGCGACCGTGAAATTCTCATTCGCCGCCTGCGCATCTTCCGCCGGTGCTCGTTACGTTGCCAAGCACATGCACGTTACGGACGGTGCGGCCCTGCCCCAATGAGGCGGACGGACTCCGCAGCGCCCGGCACCGTCTTTTCATTGATCAACCGACCTCTCTTCATGGAAGTAGGAGCAAACGAAGTAAAGGGCAAAATTGTCGAGGTTCTCGGGCCGGTCGTCGACGCCCAGTTCCCCGAGGACGGCGTCCCCGACATTCTGGACGCCCTCCGCATCGAGCGCGAGCAGGGCCGAGACCTGGTTCTAGAGGTGCAGCAGCACCTTGGAGAGCGGCGCGTGCGGGCCATCGCCATGGACTCGACCGACGGCCTGCAGCGCGATCAGGACATTGTGGCGACGAACCAGCCCATCACGGTTCCCATCGGGGAAGAAATCCGGGGGCGCCTCTTTAACGTCGTCGGTCAGCCGATCGACGGCCTGCCGGAGCCGGAGGTCGACGAGCACCATCCCATCCACCAGGACCCGCCCGAGTTTGACGAGCTCGCGAGCTCGCAGGAGATCCTGGAGACCGGGATCAAGGTGATGGACCTGATTCAGCCGGTGCCGAAGGGCGGCAAGGTCGGCCTCTTCGGGGGGGCCGGCGTGGGCAAAACGGTTCTCATCATGGAGCTCATCAACAACATCGCCAAGGCGCACGAGGGCCTCTCGGTCTTCTCCGGCGTTGGGGAGCGCACGCGCGAGGGCAACGACCTGCTCCGCGAGATGATTGAGGCCGGCGTGATGACGTACGGCGAGGACTTTGAGGAGTCGATGGAGGCCGGGGGCTGGGACCTCGATAAGGTCGACTTCGACGCAATGAACAACGAGAGCAACATCTCGCTCGTCTTCGGCCAGATGAACGAGCCGCCCGGCGCCCGGGCCCGCGTGGGGCTTACGGGGCTCACGATTGCCGAGTACTTCCGCGACCTCGGCGGGCGCGACGTGCTCTTCTTTCTCGATAACATTTTCCGCTTCGTCCAGGCGGGGCAGGAGATGTCGGCCCTCATGGGCCGCATGCCGAGCGCCGTGGGCTACCAGCCGACGCTCGCCAGCGAGATGGGCGACCTCCAGGAGCGCATCACCTCTACGCAGGAGGGCTCCATTACCTCGTTCCAGGCCGTGTACGTGCCGGCGGACGACCTGACGGACCCGGCCCCGGCCACCACCTTTGCCCACCTCGACTGCACGACGGTGCTCTCGCGCCAGCTCGCCACGCAGGGCATCTACCCGTCCATCGACCCGCTCGACTCCACGAGTCAGATGCTCAATGAGCGGGCCCTCAGCACGGAGCACTACGAAACGGCCCAGGAGGTGAAGGAAATCCTCCAGCGCTACGAGGAGCTCCAGGACATCATCGCCATCTTGGGGATGGATGAGCTGAGCGAGGAGGACAAGCAGGCTGTCAACCGCGCCCGCCGCGTCCAACGATTCCTGAGCCAGCCGTTCTTCGTGGCCGAGCAGTTTACCGGCACGCCCGGCAAGTACGTCGAGATCGACGAGACCATCCGCGGCTTCCGCATGATTCTCGACGGCGAGCTCGACCACCTCCCCGAACGAGCCTTTCTCCTGAAGGGCACGATCGACGAGGTGATCGAGGAAGGCGAGAAGATGGGCGACGAAAAATAATCAGTTTCGAACGGCGAATGGCGAGTTGCGAGTATCAGCCTTTCAAGGCGAGAAGATGGGCGACGAAAAATAATCAGTTTCGAACGGCGAATGGCGAGTTGCGAGTATCAGCCTTTCGCTGCGCCTCCGAAATTCGTCACTCGGAAATTGAAATTGCCCCATGGCCGACGAACTGACCGTTGACATCGTTACCCCGAACGAGCACGCCTACCAGGGCCCGGCCAACGGCGTCCGGGCGCCCGGCGTCGAAGGCTCTTTCGAGGTGCGGAAGGACCACGCCCCCATGATCGCTGCGTTCGGGATCGGACCCCTCATTGTAAAGACGCAGGCGGCCCACGAGTACGCCGACATGCGCGGGGACCGCATCGTCTTTGCCACGAGCGGGGGCTTTCTGGAAATCCTAGACAACAAGGTGACGGTGCTGGCCGAAACGGTTGAGCCGGCCTCCAAGATCGACGTGGAGCGGGCGGAGAACGCTGAGGAGCGGGCGCGGCAGCGCCTGGAGGAGGGCGTGCGAGGGGAGGAGCGCGAAACGCACGAAGCAGCCCGCGAGCGCGCCCGCAACCGCCTCCGCGTGGCGATGGGGGAGGTGGGCCAGCGCTCATCGTAGCGGTCCTGACTAGAGGGTTGAGCGTTCCAGGTTGAGGGTTGGGGAGATGTCGCTTCGGAGACTGGGCCGGAGAGATCGTGTTCGTCCAGAGGGACGTTTTCACTTCTGTCGTCTCTCTCAGCACACCGACCCCGAGATGACGGTGGAAGAAATGATCGACACGGCCCGCCCGGCACTGGAGCGGTTGCTGGAGGCGAATGGCGTGGCGGACGCAGTTTGAGAGCAGCCGAGCGCGCGACGCCGAGATGGATCTGTTCAATGGGAGGAGCAATTCGACGTCAGAGTCGCCGGGCTATCTCTCCTCAGCCTCGGGCCCGCATCACGCATCTCGGGTGGAACGAGCGGGGGCCGGGGACATCGGCGTCGCTAGGGCTCCCGCCGGTAGCCGCGCAGGAGCACGTCGTCGCCCACCGCTTCCCACGTCTGCTCGGCGAACGTGAGGGCGTCGTCCATCTCCCTTGTGCCGAGGTCCCGTAGCACGGGGATGCCTGCGCCCACCACCGTCGGCGCCACGAAGCAGAAGAAGCGGTCCGCGAGGTCTTGCCGGACAAGGGCCGTAGCGAGGCCGGGGCCCGCCTCCACGAGGAGCGACTGGAGCGGCTCGGCGTCGCGGCCCGCGCCGGTGCCGAGGCGGCGGAGGAGCGCGGATAGGTCGAGGTGCGCGTCGTCGGTCTCGGGGACGCGGAGGATCGTCCCCCCTGCTCCGGTCAGGCGGTCGGCGTAGTCGGGGCGGGCACGATCGACGAGGTGATCGAGGAAGGCGAGAAGATGGGCGACGAAAAATAATCAGTTTCGAACGGCGAATGGCGAGTTGCGAGTATCAGCCTTTCCCCGCCACTTGTGAACGAGCGTGCGGGCCGCCTCGCCGGTAATCCATTGACTGTCGCCCGTGCGGGTGGCGATGCGGCCGTCCAGCGTCTGGGCCACCTTCAGCGTCACGAGCGGCCGACCGGTCTCGACGTGGTGGAAAAATGCCTCGTTGAAGCGGCGACAGGCGTGCTCGCGGACGCCAAGTTCCACCTCCACCCCCTGCTCGCGCAACTGCCGAATGCCGCGGCCCTGCGCCTGGGGGAACGGGTCGATGGTGCCGACGACGACCCGCGGAATGCCCTTCTCGATGATGAGGTTGGTGCAGGGGGGGGTCTTGCCATGGTGGCTGCAGGGCTCGAGGTTGACGTACAGCGTGGCGTCGCGGAGCGCGTCGGGACCGTGCCGCTGCTCGGCAGACTGAATCGCACGGGCCTCCGCGTGCGGGCCGCCGTAGATCCGATGCGCGCCTTCGCCCAGCACAGTGCCGTCCGGCCCCACCAGGAGGGCCCCCACCATGGGATTTGGGCTCACTGTGCCAGCGCCCTCTCGGGCCAGCCCCAAGCACCGCTCCATCCAAGACCCGTGGCCCTCGTCGTCTACAGGAGTCACACTTCCTCGATGTAATCCGGGAGCGGCGACGCCGTCAGCTGCCATTCGTCGAAGTAAAACTTGGACTCAGATCGTGCCTGCTGATACGGGAGGATGAACCGGCGGGTCTCGGGGGCCGGGTGGGCGCGAAAGGCCGTCACGAGCCGATCTCGCATCGGGTGGGCCGAGAAGACGCTCCAGTCGTGCCCGTCGTGGGCCGGTTCGGGAAAGAAGACGACCGGGGCGTCGTTGAGCAGGGTCCGCAGGGCCTCGGCTCCGCGGCGCGGTGCTCTACCCGCCACGGCGGTGATCCGTTCCGCTGCGACCGGCGTGTCGGCGGTCACGAGGAGCGTCGTGTGGGTCGGGGCGCAAAGAACCCGCCGGACGGCGTCCGGGCCAAGTTCCTCGACTGTGTCTTGGCCCGTGCACCGGGCCCACCACGAGCGGCCGAGGGCGTCGAGGAGTGGCGGCACGTACGCATCGGGCGACCGAAGCGACGTCAGCCCGACCTCGTCGTCCGTGTGGTTGGTGCCGGCGAGGTAGCCACGATAGACATCGCGTGTATCGAGCAGCTCGTCGAGCGGAACCGACACCCCGTCGGGCAGGTCGGAGCGGTCCTCGCGGCGGCGCGCGTCAGGGTCGGCGTCCGGCGTGACCGGCTCCAGGAGGGCGGGCTCCTCGTGGACGTACTTGAGGACTTCCAGCGGATCGGGCATGGGGGTGGAGAGCGTGGGAGCTTCCGTATCGAACTGGCTCAATCTCTTCTATGCGAAGCGAGGCGGATCGATGCGTCGGGACAGGCTTAATGAGCCGTGCACAGGTTGCTACCCTTGATCGACGGGCAGGAGAATAGAGCATCGAAAATCGCGACCGTGGCCCCGGACAGCACCCTTGGAGACGAAGGGAACGCGGATCCTGCGGAGTCGACAACGAGACGATTCCACAATACCGCTGAACACAAACGGTTTCCAAAACCTCGGAAGTCTGGGCTTTATCCGGAGGGATTCCCCCCACGAGCACTTCTTCTCTCGATAGCGGTCGGGATGACCTGTATTCTTCAGGAGCTTCACCGGCTCACGATGAAAGCGGTCCGGTAGTCAGGCCACGTCCCTAACGCCTCCCTCATGACTCCCCCCTCATGACTCGTCTCTCGTGACACTTCCCCCGTGGAGAACAGGGCCCACGCACTCTCGCCCTCAACGCCCATGCTCCCACACCCCCGTGCTCCCACGTCCTCAACACCCACGCTCCCGCGCTCTCTGGCACAGTCTGCCGAATCAAACGCCCGGACAGGGCATAGGCTGCACGTAACCCTTTCGTCATCCGGCCTGCTCGCGCCATGCGCTCGGTGCTCGTCTCCCTCTGGGTCTGGTTCGCCATCGGGACCCTCATCGTCCTGTGGGTGCCCATTATGGCCGCGGCGCGCCTCCTCGACCGCGACCCGGCGCACTACTGGGCCGGGTACACGCTCCGCATCTTGGGACGCCTGCTCACTTACGTAAATCCCTACTGGGAGGTCGAGCTGGAGGGGCCATTTCCGGACGATCCTCGCAACCCCTACGTTGTGGTAAGCAACCATTCTTCGCAGGCCGACCCCCCCATCATTTCCTGGGTCCCATGGGAAATGAAGTGGGTCGCCAAGAAGGAGCTCTTCGGCCTGCCGTTCGCCGGCTGGCTCCTGCGCCTGAGCGGCGACATCTGCGTGGACCGGACGAGCAAGAAGAGCCGCGCACAGGTGCTGTCGACGGCCCGTGACTACCTCGCGGAGGCGTGCAGCGTTATGTTTTTCCCTGAGGGCACCCGCTCGCGGGACGGGCGGGTGCACCGGTTTTCCGACGGCGCGTTTCGGCTCGCCATTGAGGAAGGCGTGCCGGTACTGCCCCTCGCCATCGACGGCACGCACGAGGCCCTGCCCAAGCACTCGATCTGGTTCGATCCCACCCCGGAGACGATCCGCGTGCAGGTGCTCGATCCGGTCGATACGAGCGAGTATACGCCCGACCAAGCCCGGGTCCTGCAGCGGCGCGTGCGGGCGCGAATTATCCAGCAGGTTGCCGACTGGCGCGGAACCGCCCTCGACGCGGTCGACGGTCGGAGCGGCACCGAAGCGGCCGCTGTCAGATGGATCGACGCCGGCCCAGACGACCGCCCGAAGGCCTCCGGACGCTCTGCCCCCGGTGAAGCATCCGTCAAACCGTCGCCGCCGCCGGGCGCCTCGGAACCGGGCGGCTAGAAGACTCATTTGGGCAAGCTGTTGTAAGTCCGCGTTCTGGCAGTGCGGCTGCGTTGGAGTCGGACTCCCTCTACACTCCCACACGCGATCACGCCCGCACGCTGTTACGCCCATACGCAGATTGCCCAGTAGCTCAATCGGCAGAGCGTCCGGCTCTGGACCGGGAGGCTGGTGGTTCGAATCCACCCTGGGCAACATTTTAGACGTTTCTCTCTGCGCCCCGTGATACCGATGCGTCGCGGGGCGCGTTTTCGCTCTTCGGTGTCGCTTGGGCCGACGAAGCAAGCTGAACGTCATCGCCATCTGGCGACGCGATCGGCGAGCCCGTTCGGGAAACAGGTCTGAGCTTCGGCGCCCGTCTGCAGCGCGGTGGGACGCTACGTCTTCTGAGTAAACTCTCCGGTTGACGGTTCATCGAGCGAGGGAAAATTCGTCGACGGATCCTCGTCGTCCTGCACCCCGCGGTGCCGCAGGTCGCGCCCCTCCACCATGAAGACCACGCTCTGAGCGACATTCTTGGCGTGGTCGGAGATGCGCTCCAGCGACTTGCTTACCGTAAGAAGGTGGGCAATCACCTCGGCCTGCTCGTGCCCGTCCTCGCACATGCCCACGAGCGTCTCAAACGTTTCCTCGTGCAGGCGATTCACTTGCAGGTCGCGGGCGATGACCTTGCGGGCCTTGAGCCGGTCGTTTTCCAGGAACGCCATCTCTGCCTCCCGCAGCATGGTGCGCGACATGTCGGCCATCTTGGGGAGGCGCGTCTGGTTGAGCAGGCCCGGGGCGTCGGCCAGGTGGCGGGCGTTGCGGGAGAGATTTCGGCAGTGGTCCCCGATCCGCTCGAAGTCGGTATTGATCTTGACCGCCATGATGAGCATGCGCAGGTCCACCGCGACAGGGGCGTGCAGGGCCAGGATGCGCTCGCACTGCTGGTCGATGCGCAGTTCGAGGGCATCGATGGCGTCGTCCGCGGCCACAACCTGCTCTGCCAGGTTCACATCCCCCTGAAGGAGGGCGTTCATGGCACCGGCGAACTGCTCGTCGACGCGGTTGGCCATGTCGGCGATCAGGCCGCGCAGGGAGGCCAGTTCTTGGTCGAGGGACGATCGGTTCGGCATGGCGGAGAGGGGAAGGGGAACGGCGACGCAAAGTGAGCAGTGCAGACCGCTGCAGCGGCATCAAATGTGGAGTCGAGGGTGTATATTTTGTATTGCGTATTGCGTGGTGCGTATTGCGTAAGAGTCTCCTGATCGTCTCCCCCGGCGGATACGCAATACAAAATACGCAACAAACGCGGTGCACAGACACGAGGCTTTACACACAGAATTCCGTCGGCGGCTATCCGAAGCGCCCGGTCACGTAGGCCTCGGTCCGGTCCTTTTCGGGCCGGGTGAATAGCTCGTCGGTCGGGTTCATCTCGACGAGGCGGCCCATGTAGAGGAAGGCCGTCTCGTCGCTGATGCGAGAGGCCTGTTGCATGTTGTGGGTGACGATCACGATCGTGTAGTCCTTCTTGAGTTCTGTGATCGTCTCCTCCACTTTCGAGGTCGCGATGGGATCGAGGGCGCTGGCCGGCTCGTCCATGAGCACCACGTCGGGCTGAACGGCGAGCGTCCGGGCGATGCAGAGGCGCTGCTGCTGTCCGCCACTCAGGTTGAGCGCACTGGTGTGGAGTTGGTCCTTCACTTCGTCCCACAGGGCGGCCTGGCGCAGGGATCGTTCCACGAGCGCGTCGACGTCGCCGGTGTAGCCGTTGATCTCGGCGCCCCAGGCCACATTCTTGTAGATCGTCTTGGGGAAGGGATTGGGCTTTTGAAAAACCATCCCGACGCGGCGCCGCACCATCACCGGATCAGTGTCTTCCGCGTAAATGTCCTGCCCGTCGACGAGGATGGTCCCTTCGAGCGTGGTGCCCTGAATGAGCTCATTCATCCGGTTGAGGCACCGGAGCAGGGTCGACTTCCCGCAGCCCGAGGGGCCGATGAGGGCCGTCACCTTGTTTGGCTGCACGTCCATCGTGATGCCCTGCAGGGCGTGGTTGTCGCTGTACCAGAAGTGCAGGTCGTCGATGTTCAGCTTCGGCTCCACGCTCGGCTCGGCCGACGGAGAGGCGTCCGCCGGGGGTGTATCGTCCCGAGTGCTTTGGGGGCGGGCGTCGGGCGTCGCCTCGTCGGCGGACGCCGGAGATGGGGCCGGGGGGGAAGGAGGAGCGTCGTCGGTGGGCTCGTTGGTGGACATGGGGGCACGATCGGTCGGGCGAGCGAGGACGGAAAGCGCTGGCGGGGCTACGCACCGGCGCGGCGCTCTTCGAAGTAGTTGCGCAGCAGGATGGCCGTCAGGTTCATCGTAAACAGCAGAATCATCAGGATCACGATGGCGGCGGCCGCGAGGCCTCGAAACTCGTCCTGCGGCCGGGCTGTCCAGTTGAAGATCTGAATCGGCAGCGCGGTAAACTGATCCATGGCCCCCCGGGGGACGAAGGGGACAAAGGTGAGGGCGCCGACGAGGATGAGGGGCGCGGTCTCGCCGATGGCCCGGCTGAGCGCCAGGATGACCCCCGTCATGATCCCGGGAGCAGCCATGGGCAACACGTGGCTATAGATGACCTGCCAGCGGGTGGCCCCGAGGGCGAAGGCACTCTCGCGGATGCCACTGGGGAGGCTCCGGAGGGCCTCCTGGGTGCTGATGATGATAATTGGAAGGATCAGAAGGCTTAGGGTGAGGGCCCCGGCCAGAAGGCTATTTTCCAGTGACGCGAAGCGGACGAAAAGCGCGAGGCCGAGAATGCCGTACACTACTGACGGCACGCCGGCGAGGTTCGCAATGTTGACCTGAATGAGACGCAGGAACCATCCGTCCTGCGCGTACTCCTCCAGGTATAAGGCCGAGGCCACGCCCAGCGGCACGGAGATAAGCGCCGTGAGTCCCATCAGCCAGAGGGTTCCGATCAGGGGCGACCAGATTCCCGCCTCCCCCGGGGTGCTGGACGGAAAGCTGTGGACGAACTGTGCGTCGAGCCATGGGGCGGCCGTCAGGATCACGTCTACCAGGAGCGCCATGAGCACGACGATGCCGAAGATTGTGGCCAGGAAGAGGATCCCAGCCAGAACCATGCCGATGCGCTTGCGCTGCGATCGACGAAGTTCAAATGTCCCGTCCGAATGCATGTCCATTGGGGCGGAAGCGGGGTTTTTGAGACGAAGCCAAGTAATGCACGTCGAACGTTCGACGTTGAACGTGTAACGCGCTAGCGTTCCGACACGACACCTCAATCAGTATTTTTCCTGGTACCGGCGAGTGATGCGATTCGCGAATACGTTCATGGCAAGGGTAATGAGAAACAGCACGAGCCCCACTGCAAAGATGCTCTGGTACTCGATGGTCCCCTGCGGCGTGTCGCCCTTGCTTACCTGCACGATGAAGGCCGTCATGGTTTGGATGGCCTCGGTCGGGTCGGCGGTCGTTTTGGGCGAGGCTCCAGCTGCTAGCGTAACGATCATCGTTTCGCCAATCGCGCGACTCACGGCCAGAATGAAGCTCGCCATGATGCCTCCGAAGGCGGCCGGCACGTTCACCCGAACCACGGCTTCGTACTTGGTGGCCCCGAGGGCATAAGCGGCGCGGGCCAGGGTGTTGGGCACTGCCTGCAGGGCATCCTCGCTGAGGGAGGCGACCATGGGAATGATCATGATGCCGACGACGATGCCTGCGCTGAGCGCGTTGTACACACCCAGGCCCGGGACGAACGTCTGCAGAAGCGGGGTGACGAAGGACAGCGCGAAGTAGCCGTACACGACCGTCGGCACACCGGCCAGCAGCTCCAGGCCCGGCTTCAGAATTTTGCGGACCCACGTGGACGCGTACTCCGAGATGAAGATGGCACTGGCCAGTCCCACCGGAAGGGCGACGACCGCCGAGATTACGGTCACGAGCAGCGTCCCGCTCAACAGCGCCCAGATGCCGAAGTGTTTTTCGGTAAATTGAGGGGTCCAGCGGGTTTCTCCGAAGAACTCGCTGAGGGGGACGGATTGAAAAAACGGGATCGACTCGATGAGGAGCACGGCGGCGATCCCCAGCGTCGTAAGTACGCTGACCAGGGCACACGCCCCGAGTGCGTACTCGATGGCCTTCTCCTTGGGGCTGTCGTACACCTGTTGACGGAGGTCGTCGGCCGGGCGCGGACCGCGTGTCGTCTCGTTGTCCGCGGTCGTCGGGGGTGGGGAAGGAGTCGTACTCATAGACACTCAGCCTGATCGGGCAGTCGCGCACAGATGCAGCCGGGCGCAGATTCAAAAAATTGGGGCTTACTCTTGGCCCACCGTATCCTCTGAGGCGGCCTGAAGCATCTCCTCGACGCGCGTGCCGGTTGCGTCGACGCCCTCGGCTCCAAAGACCGTTCCCGACGTGCGCGCGCGGAAGCGCTCCAGGGCCAGTTCATACGCATCCTCCGGCATTGCCACGTATCCCACGTCGCTCGCCAGCTCGTCGGCATTGTTGAGGTAGAACTCAACAAATTTTTCAACGGAGGGCGTGATCTTATCGGCGTTCACGTAAATGAACAGCGGTCGTGACAAGGGGCGGTAGCTCCCATTCTGTACAGTCTCGGCACTCGGCGTAATACAGGAGGCCCCGCCGTCTCGCTCGTCCGGGTCGATCCCGATGGCCCTCAGCTCGTCAACATTGTTTTCGTAGTAGGCCAGCCCGAAATACCCGAGGGCCGATTCGGTGTTTTTGATGCCCTGCGCAAGCACGTTGTCGTCCTCACTGGCCGTGTAGTCGGACCGGCTGGCCCCACTCTCCCCTACGATCGCCTCAGTGAAGTAGCTCGGTGAAGTAGTCGTAGGTGCCGCTGGCGGTGCCGGGGCCGTACAGGTCGATGGGGCGGTCCGGAAACTCGTCCCGGAGTTGGCTCCAGCGGTCGATGGGACTGTTCGGCTTCCAAAGCTCTTGGAGCTCATTGGCGGTCAGGCAATCCGCCCAGTCGTTCGTAGGGTGGACCATGACAGCCAGCCCGTCGTAGGCCACCGGAAGCTCGATGTACTCGACGCCATTGGATTCGGCCTTCTCAATCTCTTCCGGCGAAATGGGCCGCGAGGCGTTGTTGATGGCCGTCTCGCCCCGCAGGAATTTGGAGAACCCGCCCCCCGTCCCGCTCACGCCCACGTTGACCCGAGCCCCCTGGTTGGCCTCCATGAACTCCTCCGCGACGGCCTCGGTGAGGGGGAAGACGGTGCTGGATCCGTCCACGCTGACCGAATCGGTCGATCCGCCCCCACAGCCGACAAGCATAAGGACGAGCGCCAAGGCCGCGGCGAGGCCGGGCAAAGAGACGAGCGGGAGGTCCGGCAGGACGGAGGTCCGCAGAAAAGACATCATGGAGGAGGAAAATTGCGGGGTGGAAGGTCAAGTACGCTGTATCATAATGTTCACGCCGGGCAAGGGAAAGCAGTGTTGACGTCGACCAGATGGGCTATTCTCTCATTTTGTAGCCGACGCCCTTGACGGTTTCGATGTATTCGCTACCGATCTTTTCGCGGATCTTGCGGACGTGCACGTCTACGGTCCGGTCCACGACGTACACGTCCGGGCCCCAAACTTCGTCGAGGATCTCCTGGCGCGAGAACACCCGGCCGGGGTGGGAGGCCAGGAAATAAAGCAGTTCGAATTCCTTTCGCGGAAGGCGCATCTCCGTTTCCTCGTCGCCGTTGCCCTGGTAGACCAGGTATCGGTCGCGGTCTACCCGGAGGTTGTGCACCTCAATCTGGTCGGGCGGATCGTCGTAGCGGCGCGCGCTGCGCAGCAGGGCCTTGGCCTGGCTCACGATGACCGAGACGGAGACGGGCTTGCCGAGGTAGATGTCGGCCCCCACGTCGAGGCCCTGTACCTTGTCCTCCTCCTCGTTCCGCGCCGTCAGCATCATGATGGGAATGGTGCGGAGGTGCGCGTCCTTCCGGAGCTTCTCACACACCTCAATGCCGTCCATCTTCGGCATCATGATGTCGAGAATGATGAGGTCCGGCTCCTGCGCCCGCGTTTGCTCAATCGCTTCGACCCCGTCGCGGGCGAGCACCACCTCGAATCCCTCCTGCTCAAGGTTGTATTCCAGCAGGCTGAGGAGGTCCTCTTCATCGTCGACAATGAGAACGGTTAGACCGGTGCCGAGCGTCTGCTCATCCACGACACGTCTGTCATTGGCTTGGAAAGGCAGCGACCACTACTGCCTACCTCGGATCCGCGAACGATGTTGTTATGGAAGTATTATCATCGGCGATCTAACGGGCCAATCTGCGATTCTTTGTCGTGCCTTTTCTGAGGAAAGCGGCCCCACCCGGATTTCTCACGGGACGCTACTGCGGCGTCAGAGGCGGCCACATCTGCTCATGTTTGCCCCTCCGATGCGTGGGCATCGCCTGCGGCGCGCACATGGCACCGTGAACCGCCTCTTATGCCTCTCTACGCCTCTCGTGAGAACACCGGGCGAACAGCGAACTCGTTGCGACACTCGAGCGATCCGGACCCGCTTCTCGGGTGTCGACGTTGAAAAGTGAGAAATACGTCTCGTAGGGATATTTTCCGTCCTTGATCTGAATTCGTCACCTCGTCGGGAGACGGGAACGAGAGCCGAGCCGGTGTAGGCCTTTGGTGAATTCGAACGCCGAGAGAGTTCGACGACGGGGCCGCGAATCCATCCCGGCTTGGAATCGTGGGGCAACGCGCTTTGGATGTTCAATTCCTCGATCTCGCCCCGGTGCGCGTTGCCCTCACGAGCCCGCACGACCGCGACATCCTGGACCTGGCGGTGCCCGCCCTGGCGGGGCTGGCGGCCGGGCCCCTCGTCTCACTGGTCGACACGGCGTTCGTCGGACAACTGGGGCGCGTGCCCCTCGGGGCCCTGGGCGTGAACACGTCCATCTTCTCGATGACGTTCGTCATCTTCAACTTCCTCGCCTACGGCACCACGCCGCGCGTAGGAAAGGCCGTGGGGAACGACGATCGGGCGGAGGCCGGCCGGGTGGTGATGCGGGCGCTCACCCTGGCGGTGGGCGCCGGCATCGTGGCCCTGGTTGCCCTTCAGGCCCTGGCCCGGCCCATCCTGGTCCTCATGGGAGCGAGCGAGGAGCTGATGGCCCCGGCGCTGGCCTACCTGCGCATCCGCGCCCTGGCCGGGCCGGCGGTCCTCCTCATTACGGCCAGCCACGGGGCCTTCCGGGGCTACCAGGACACCCGCACGCCGATGGTCGTGACGCTCGGCTTCAACGTCGTCAACGGCGGGCTTGACCCCCTTCTCATCTTCGTCCTCGACTGGGGCCTCGCCGGGGCCGGGGCCGCGACGGCCATCGGGCAGTGGATCGGGGCCCTCACGTTTCTCGTCCTGCTGCTGAAGGCCCGGCGCGACGAGCTTGGCATCGAGCTGCGGTGGCCGGATCTGCACACGCTGGTGCCGTTCTTGAAGGTGGGGCGGGATCTGTTTTTGCGCACCGCCTCGCTCGTGGGCACCATGACGCTGGCGACGGCCGTGGCCGCCCGCGTCGGCGTGACGGCGGTGGCGGCCCACCAAGTAGCGGCCCAGCTCTGGACCTTCCTGGCCCTGCTGGTGGACGCGCTGGCGGTGGCGGCGCAGGCGCTCGTGTCGAAGCACCTCGGGGCCGACGCCTCCAACACGGCCCGCCGCGTGTCCAACCGATTGCTGCAGTGGGGATTGGTCGTCGGGGTGGGGCTCGGCCTCGGGTTCTGGGCGCTCCGTCCCGTCCTGCCCGGCTTCTTCACGGACGACCCCGACACGATTCAGGCGCTCCGCAGCGTGTACCTGTTCGTGGTGCTGCTCCAACCGCTGAACGGGCTCGTCTTTGTAGGGGACGGCATCTACATGGGGGCGGAGGCGTTTCTGTACCTCGCCAAAGCCATGATCGGGACGGCCCTCGCCGCAGCCCTCGTGCTGCTTCTGGTGGTTCCGATGGGTTGGGGCCTGACCGGGGTGTGGTGGGGCATCACGACGCTCATGGCGGGCCGCCTCCTGACGCTGGCGATCCCGTACGCTCGGAAAACGCTCTTCGCCCGAGAGACGGCTTGAGTGTTTGGGAGCACGCGAGGGGGCCCTGGGACTTCAAAAGAGCGAGTCCAGCGGCAGGGTGTACGAGAGGCTGGCGGTGATCATGTCGTGGCGGAGAGCGGGGCCGGTAAGGGGGAAAACCTCCTCAAATCCATCCGGTGGAGTGTCCTCGGAACGCCCCGCATCGCCAAACACAGGACGAAGTCCGCGATTGTAGCGCAGTTCGAGGGCCGCGCGGCTCGCGGTGCCGACCGGGTATCCGAACCCCACGCCGAGGAGGACCCCGAGGTCCCACCGCCGGGGCGGTGCGGTCTCCATGAGCGCCACCTGCTCCTCAAAATCGAGTTCCGCGGCACGGAGGTTGCGTCGGAGAGTTCCGCTCAGGGCCACGTCGATCGAGAACCCGGCGACGGCGCGAAAAGACACAGGACCGGGAATCGGGACATCGCGTTGACCGAGCAGCTCTCCCTGCAGATACGACAGTCGGTACCGCTCCACGGCGTAGCTTTCGGACCGGGGGCGGGAGAAGTGGCCGCCTTTGCGGACGTAGACAAGCTCTGGCTGGATAGAGACGTGATCGGTCACGGGCACGACCACGTACGCCCCGGCGTGAAGGTCGAGCCGGGGATTTGCGTTGATCTCTGGATCGTTGCTGGTGAAGGGGACCGCATTGTCGTTGAGAAAGCCAAACGTGGGGCCGGAGCGCACGCCGATCCGGACATCTTGGGCCTCTGCTCGGGGCACCGCCGCCATGAGTAGGACGACCGCGGCGACGACGCAGCGCGTAGCATCGAGTAGATGCAGGGCAGACGGCCACCATTGCGCAAAACGAGAAAGTGTATGGGGCAGCAGGCTCATTCCTTGCGCCGCGTTCGAGGTGGCAGGTGACCCTCCTTCGTACGGGACATTCTTGGCATTGGTGCATCGAGGGCGCCGACCCGCGTGTCGCGGCTCTGGGACGAGCGTTCTGGGAGACACGGTCGGGGAAAGGAAGGATCTCTGCTTCCGCTAAAACGGGTCTCCCCATTCAAAATCATCCAGATCTGCCCACCGATCGTCGGAAGCGTCGTTTTGAGACGGACCCTGAGGATCGTCCGAGAAGGAGGGCTCCCCCGAGGCAGCGTCGGTATACGACGTGGCGTCTTCGATGCGGGCACGTACGGCGTCTCGGACGTCGGGCACCGTCTCGTTCGCCTCCTTGAGTGCGGCGAGGGGCCATTCGTTGCGGCCCTCCGTCTCGTTGTCGCGGTCGACCGCGGCGTTCACGCGGCGGTGCAACATGCGGAGAACGACCTCGATGTTGGTCGCTTCCTCGCCCGTGCCCACGGCCTCCACGAGATCGTCGCCCTCAGGGATGTCGAGGCGGTGGAGGAGGGTGCCGGCGGCGCGCCGGACGGCGTGGTTCAGGATCTTGCGGTAGGCGTGCCGCTCGCGGGCCGGACGGTTGGGCGGCGGCGGCAGGTCCTCGTCGCCCAGGGGCTGATTGCGGGCCGCAATCTCCTGTTTGATGTCCTCGGCGTCAGGCACGTCGAGCCCCTTCTCGCGCAACCCTTTGAGGGCTTCTTCCATGTCGTTCAGGTGCTCCTCTGCCTCCTCGGCCTCGGCCCCTTCCACCGGCAGGTACGCGTCCACGTCGAAGCCCTCGATCTCCTCGCTCGTCCCCTCCGCCGGGTCATTGTCGCTGCGATCCCGCGACCGGGACTCTTTGGTTTCGTCGGCTCCGTCCTCGTCGTGTGCTTGGGCCCAGGCGTCGAGGTCGGCCAGCACCTGCGCCTCCTCCGTCTCATGCTTGAAGTACTGCCAGTGGCCTTCCTGGTTGAGCCCGGCGTGGGCCACGACGTGCGCGAGATTGTCAGTCTGATTGCCGTCGGGGAGGGCCCGGAGGGCCCGGCCCACGAACTGGGTGTAGGGGGCCACCGAGCGGAACGGTCGGAAGAGGGCGGCGATGGAGATGTTTTCGTTGTCGTAACCCTCCCCTAGGATGCCGACGTGCACCATCGCGTCGAGATCGCCGTGCTCGTAGGCGCGGAGGCGATCCTCGCGCTCCTCGGTCGTCATGCCCCGGCTGGCCACAAACGAGGCATCGACGCCCCGGCTCCGGTAGAGCGCGGCCACCTGTTCGGCGTGCCGGATGGAACAGGCCGCGGCCAGGATCTGATGCCGCTTGGTGCCGCGCCGATTCTTGGCCTGCAGCAGCTGCACGCTGCGGTCCACGATGGTTTCGTTGCACACGTCCGACAGCGCCACGCCCCGTGAAAACCACGTCTCCTCGCGCAGGTCCATGATCTCCGTCCGGGCGTAAAAGCGCTCCTCGCCCTCCATGGTGAACGTCATCTCCGACGCCACCGCGTCGACCCGGACGATGTTTTTGACGTACCCGGCGCTGATGGCGTCGGCCAGGCGGTAGCGATAGACCGGCTCGGCCCGGATGGGCTGCTCGTCGCTGCGGAAGGGTGTGGCGGTGCAGTAGATCTTCTTCGCGTCCGGGAAGGCCCGGTTGATGTTCTGCCACGAGTCGGCGGGGGCGTGGTGCGCCTCGTCCACCACGATAAGGTCGAAGAAGTCCGACGGGAAGAGGGGCAGCCAGCCCTGCATCTGCTGCACGTTGGTCACGATCACGTCCGCCCGGCGGCAGTCCTCCTCGTTGACGCGGCCCCGCTCCAACGCCACCACGCGGGGCAGGCGTGCATCCTTCGGCAGCACGTCGCAGAAGTGGTAGAAATTGTCGGTGCCGCTGAAGGTGCCCTCCGCCAGCCCGTCCTTGATCGTGAGGTTCGGCGCCACCACCAGCACGCGCCCCGCCGCGATGCCGAACGGCGCGCAGGCGATGAGCCCCGACTTGCCGCAGCCGGTCGGCAGCACGACGATAGCGGGGAGGGTCGTGGCGCGATCTTCCCTAAAATAGTCCCGGAGTGCGATGTACCCTTCCTCCTGCGGCGTCCGAAGCTGATCGTTGCCCACGATCCGGGCGTCGGTCGCCTGGAAGTACCGCCGGACCTCCTCGCGCTGCTGGTCGTGGCGCGCCCGCAGCTCGTCGGTCCGCTCGGTCGATCCGGTGCCCTTCGCCTGATTGCACTCGTGGCAGAGCGGATCGAGGTTGAACGCGGCGTGCTCCCCGCCCTCGGCGAAGGCCTCGCGGTGGTCGAGATGGCGGTTCAGCGTGTCGCCGTCGATCGTGCGGCCGCACTCCGCGCACGTCTGGCCGTCAAAGTACTCCACGCGACGGCGGACGGCCTCGGGGATGTGGCGGGAGCGACTCATGCCGGGCCCAGTTGGTTCGGCAATCCGTCGATGACGTTTGACGCCGAGAAACGCGGCCGGTCGGGAAATGGGTTCGGGGCCGCGCCAAGATCCTGCGGCGGTCCCCCCGAGACGAGGAGGAGGGTCGAGTTGACATGCTACCCAACGTTGAACGTGTACCGTTTAACGTGCAACGCGCCACGTTCTACGCCTCAATGCGGTACGGCAAACCGGCTGGTCGTCTCCGCCTCCCGGTGGGTCCGCATCTGCTGCTCGATCCACTCGGCGGTCACCTCCATCCCATCTCTGAGCGCCGTCGGCGGCGCCCAGCCCAGTTCGTCCAGAATCTTGGTGTTGTCCGAGTTGCGTCCGTCGACCCCCTGCGGCTTGGTCCGGTCGTACGCCCGCTCGAGATCCACCTCCGCGGCCTGCTCAATCACGTCCACCAGCTCGTTGATCGTCACCAGTTCGTCGGAGCCGAGGTTGATCGGCTCGGTGATATCGGAGTGCATGATCTTCTGCGTTCCCTTCACGCAGTCATCGATGTACATGAAGCTTCGCGTTTGCGTCCCGTCGCCCCAGATCACGATGTCCCCGCTGCCGGACAGCTTCGCTTCGACCGCCTTCCGCGTGAGCGCCGCCGGGGCCTTCTCCCGCCCCCCGTCGTACGTCCCGAACGGACCGTAGACGTTGTGGTAGCGCGCCACGCGGGTCGTGAGGTCGAAGTCCTCGCGGAAGTGGCGGCACATCCGCTCGCTGAAGAGCTTCTCCCACCCGTAGCCGTCTTCAGCTAACGCTGGATACGCGTCCTCCTCCGCGAGGGGCTCGACATCGGCGGTGTCCTGCAACTCCTGGTTGTAGACGCAGGCGGAGGAGGAGTAGAAGTACCGGCCGACGTCCATGTCTCGGGCGGCCATGAGCAGGTGCGTGTTGATCGTCACGCTGAGCATGCAGAGGGCCTTGTTGTTTTCGATGAAGCCCATCCCGCCCATGTCGGCCGCGAGGTTGTAGACGTGGTCGGCGTTTTCTAAGGCCCGGTAGCAGTTGTCCTTCTCCCGCAGGTCGAGGGAGCGGTTGTCCGCCTGCGGGAATTTTTGGAACCACTGGTTCGGGGGTTTGATGTCAACGGCGCGCACCGTGGAGTAGCCCTGCCGCAGCAGGTCCGCCACGAGGTGGCCGCCGATAAATCCGCCCGCGCCGCAGACGACGACGGTCCTGTCTGTGTCCACATCGCCTTGAAAGATCGGTTCGGCACGGGTCCGGTCTGTGGGATCCGGGGACAAGAGGTCCGTACGGGGGCCAGCTTCGTCGTGAGAAGTGGGGCGTCCATTTTCGGAAGGAGACGGCATGTCAGGTGAGAGGAGTTTGATCATCGAAAGAGGCGGAGTGCTCGAAGGTTAAAGCACGAGATTCGCGGTGATATTATCAAATGAGCAGCTCACCGGGGCAACATCAATCCCTCAGCCAAGATGCGATTGCCGTAGGACAGGTCATGCAACGCCGAGGCACGGGCCTAACCCGGATTTTCCACGGGACGCTACTGCGGCCCATGCCGTCTCCTTCCTTCCTGCCTGTCGCGGCCCCGTCACGTTCCGAGGCTGGGGGAGTTCCCCAGCTCAGGGGGCGTAGAACCCGCGCCACGTGAGGCCGACGCGCACTCCGATCCGCCTGTCGTAGAATTCGCCGGTGTCGACGGCCACGGCCGCGCTGTACGACAGCCGGTCCACGGGAGGCACCCGCCCACGGACCTCGGCAAGAAACGACCACTGGTCGCGCCGGTCGCTGAACGACCGCATTAGGGGGGGCTTGCAGTTGGGTCTCGCGCACACCCGATTGGCCCCGTAGTTGCGGCTGTAGGTGCCCAGCATCCGGTAGGAGAGGCTCGCTCCGAGGTTTCCCTCGACCCCAAGGTGGTGGGCCACGACAATGTTGTTGCCGATCCCCGGAAGACTGTTCGCAAGGCCGGGCGTTTCAGACGCCGGGGTCAAGAGCGGGACGCCCAGCGTGCGGCCCTGGTAGGTCCACCCGCCCTTGTACTTGAAGTGGTTGTAGTAGCTGTCCGCCCCCCGGTACTCGCCGAGATCCGGGCGAGACCCCTGCCGCGTCGTTCGCAGGTGCTCCCACAGCACCCCGTTGACAAGCGCCGAGTCGTCCCACCGAAGACTGATGCCCCAGAGGCCGTCCCACACGTTGCGAAACCAGAGGCCCGGGGAATCTTCGATGTAGAACTGCCGGTAGGCCCGTGCCTTCCACGCGCCGAGGTTCACGTCGAGACCGAAATCATACATGGCCACGTGGTTGGCGTCGATCCGATCCGACTCCTCGTCCGTCTGCGTCGGTCGGGTGAGAATGTTCAGGCCGAGGGCCACGTTGGCCCACTGCCGAAGCGATACCTCCTGGGGTCCCCGCAGCGGATTTGTGCCGCCCCACATTGCATGGTGCACGATGCCGGCGTGCGCCGTCACGGGCCAATCAGAGGGCCGGATGCGGAAGTAGAGGGACTTCTCGTGGAGGAGCGCGCCTCGCGTAAACCGGTTGCCCTCAAACCAGCCATGGGCCAGGGAGCTCTTCAGCGCCAGCGTATTTCCGATGCCCGGCACCGGCACGTAGCCGTCCGACGAGACGCTGACCTTCGGGAGGGGCGGCGCATTGCGGCTCCACGTCGTGCTTCCCACCGAGAGACTTGTGTCGACCCGTCCCCTCATTTGCTCCCGGCGGCCCACGGTTAGCTGGACCCCGCCGTACCGGAGGCGGCCGTAGAGCTGGTGGAGGGTGACCGTGCCATTTTGGGAAGCGCGCCCGAGCACCTCGGCGCCGACGGCGTATTCGAAGCCCGAATCGTCGGTGAACGGGCGGTGGGCGCCGAAGCGGAGGCCGGCGTTGGCGGAGGCGGGGTCGACGGTGCCGTACCGGTTGGCCGACAGCCAGAACGGGAGACGCTCGCCGGGGCTCCCCGCGGCGAAAGGCTCCGCGCGGAGCCAAAGCGAGCCGACATCCTGGGCCTCTCCTGCCTGCAGAGCAACGGCACACCACAGGCCTCCGACCGTTGCGAGGATCAGAGGGAAACGCATCGAATCGATACTGCTGCTCGGGGTGCTGCGCGGGAACGAATAGCGGAAGACGCCTCATGTAGAG
>PXTN01000118.1 GCA_003022565.1 Bacteroidetes bacterium QS_3_64_15
AGGAGCTGCTTGCTCACCGACCGGGTCGCCGGATAGAGACGAGTCCCCGCCCCGCCGGCCAGCAGGATGCCCTTTCGGGTGCGAGCTGAAGTCCTGTTTGGGTTTTCACTCATCCCGTCAAAGCTGTTTTTCAACAAGGGGAAGCTTGGTCACAGTGCGTGATGCGTGAGGAGTGATGCGTGAGGTACAAGTCGGTCTGTACTGCCTCCCTCACTCTTCACGTGTCACGCATCAAGTCACGCATCAATTCGTCTCTCCCGTAGCGCCTTCGTCCGCGTCCCGCCCGACAGCCCGCACCCAGTCGCGGTGCTCCACGTACCAGTCGACCGTCCGGCGCAGGCCCTCTTCGAAGTCGACCTCCGGCGCCCAGCCGAGGTCCGTCTCGATCTTACTCGCGTCGATGGCGTAGCGCCAGTCGTGGCCCGGCCGGTCCTCGACGAACGTGATGAGGTCGTGGTGAGAGCCACTGAGGGCGTCGGGACGCTTCTCGTCGAGAATGTCGCAAATCTGACGGACGACCGCAATGTTCTGCTTCTTGCAGTCGCCCCCGATGTTGTACGTCTCGCCGACCCGCCCGCCGTGGAGGACCCGCAGCAGGGCGCGGACGTGGTCCTCCACGTACAGCCAGTCGCGCACGTTCTCGCCGGTGCCGTAGACCGGAAGCGGCTCGCCGTCCACGGCATTGAGAATGACGACCGGAATGAGCTTCTCCGGGTGCTGGTAGGGGCCGTAGTTGTTCGAGCAGTTGGTGATGAGGACCGGCAGGCCGTAGGTGCGGTGCCACGCCCGGACGAGGTGGTCGGCCCCCGCCTTGCTGGCGGAGTACGGGGAGCTCGGGTCGTAGGGCGTCTCTTCGGTAAACGCGCCCGTCTCGCCGAGCTCGCCGTAGACCTCGTCGGTGGAGACGTGGAGGAAGCGGAAACCATCCGGCTCCCCCTGCTCCTCCCAGTAGGTGCGGGCGGCCTCCAACAGCACCTGCGTCCCCACCACGTTGGTCTGCACGAACGCGGCGGGGCCGTCGATGGAGCGGTCCACGTGCGACTCCGCGGCGAGGTGGAGCACGCCGTCCGGCTCATACTCGCGGAAGAGGGCGTGCATCGCCGGGGCGTCGGTGATGTCTTTCTGCTCAAAGTGGTGACGGGAGTGGCCTATCACCGGCGCGAGGTTTTCGCGGTGCCCCGCGTACGTCAGTGTGTCGACCGTGACGACGGTGGCCCCGGTTTCGCGGATGAGGTGCCGCACCACCGCCGAGCCGATGAAGCCGGCGCCGCCGGTGACGAGAAGCGTGTCGTTCATGAAATCGTTTCGTCTCCGTCGCTTCGTGAATCTGATGGCTTCCCGCCCGTTTCGAGGTGGCTCTCCACCCACCGGACGACGGATTCGGCAATCTCAACGGCCCGCTCGTGCTCCTCCTCCGTCACTGGCTCCGTAGCTCCCGGATACCGCGTCTCGACGGCGTACTCGGTTAGAATAGAGGCCTCCCGGACCTCGTCGGGAATGGAAACGTCCTGCCGTTCCACACGGGTCAGCAGGTCCGTCAAGTCGTGCGTGAACGGGAACGGTGTATCAAGATGTATAAGCAGAGCCTTGATCGCCTTTTCGGCCGCCTGCTGAGCGTCAAAACACAAATCCTCCAGGTACACTTTGGGGAATGTATGGCGAGCTCGAATCAAGTTGCTCCGGGCCCGATCAATCCAGGCTTCCGGCTTATCCGGCGGAGGTCGCTCTTCCGGCATGGTATACCACTTGGCTGTCTCGAAGGGCCGACTTAATAATCAGTGCGTGACTATCAGCGTATTTTTCCAGATCTTCTGGGGTTACGACTACAATGTCAACCGGCTGACCGACACCGATGAGGTTCCGATAGATGCGCTGTGCCAATTTTCGACGGTGAACGTCCGATTTCACCACTAAGAGATCAAAATCACTGTGCGGACCCATCTCCCCCCGTGCCGCCGAGCCGAACAAGAGGATGCGTTCCGGGTCGGCCACCTCCACGATGCGCTCGATGACGGTGTCGAGGACCGGGGACTCCATGAGGAATGGGCGATGATTCGGTAGATTGCGCTGAACGCGCCGGGAGGTTACTCTTCCGAGGCGGCCATCCGGTCGAGGGTGTCGGCGAAGGCGCGAAGATCCTCGAAGACGAGCTCGGCGGTGTCGGGCAACCGTTTCATGAGGAGGTCGATCTGTTCGGGGTCGAACTCAAAAGCATACACGTTGCGGATCACGTGTCGGAATCCTCGATATCGGTCCAGTCGTTTTCGGGCCTCATTCGACAAGACCGGCGGCCGAATCCCGTTCAGCGCCGTATTCATCTGCTCCAACAATTCTTGGTGCCAGCTTCCGCCCTCCGGAACGGTCTGATCGATCCGCTCCGCTACAGTCGTGAAGACCCGCTCCAACCCTGCATAAAACCCATGCAAATTGAGCGCCACGGCATCGACACGATGGTCCGCTGGACGGTCAAGATCAACGTCGTCCCAAATGTCCTGGGCGCGATCTACCACCGCTTCGATCTGCTCGAGCTCTCGCCGAATGCGTCCCGCTACAGCAAGGTACGACTCTTTCATAATTCGCGGCCCTCTCGCTGAATCACGTTGCGGAGCGACTCGGGACACTGCTCGATGCGAACCAAATCGACCGGGAACGGAGCGGCCTCGTCCTGGACGCGGGCCACCGCCTCGAAATAGTCCGCCGCGTCGAGCCCCCAGACGGCCAGGTCAATGTCCGATCGAGGGCCGAGGGGAATCTCCTCCCCGGCGATGGAGCCGAACAGCACGACACGATCAGCCCCGTAGGTCCGCCGAAGATACGCAGCCACCCGTCGAGCGGTCGTCCGCGCCCGGCGGCGGCGCCGTTCTTGCTCGCGACGGGCCTGCTCCCCTCGCCGACGCATCGTTGCCCGGTATGAAGCGTACGGGTCCGACATTTGAATCGAAACGCCCCCGATCCGTCTGGGCTCTCGTCAGTGAGCATGAAACGAAAAATTGGACGAGACAAACGCGGAGGAGGCCCTCCAGGGTTTCCGAGCGCCTGCTCTACAGCCACAGCAGCGAGATGACCGTCACCGATGTCGCCATCACGAGCAGGGTGACCGGCCAGCCCACCCGGGCGTAGTCGCTGAACCGGTAGCTACCCGGTGCCATCACCATCAGGTTGGTCTGGTACCCAATGGGCGTGAGGAAGCTTGCCGAGGCCGCCACCGCAACGATGAGCCCGAAGGCAATGGGGGGCGCGCCGAGGCTCGACGCTGCGGCCATCGAGATGGGCAGCATGAGCACGGCAGCGGCGTTGTTCGTAATGATCTCGGTCAGGAGGTTCGTCATGAGGTAGAGCGCCGCGAGAACTGCGACGGGGCCGAAGTCTTCGGTCGCGGACAGGACGCTCTGGGCCACTGCCTCTGCGAGCCCCGTGGTTTCGATGGCCTTGCCCAAGCCGAGGGCGGCGGCAATGACGACGAGCACCTGCACGTTGAGGGCCCGCTGCGCCTCCGCGATCCGGATGCAGCCGGTCAGGATCATGAGAAGGGCCGCGATAAATGCCGCTGTGACGATCGGCACGGTCCCAGTCGCCGCCGCGAGCACCATCCCCCCCGCCAGCCCGAGGGCGAGCGGCGCCCGTCCCGAGCGATCGTCCTCCTCTTCCCCCTCGTCCTCCTGTCCCTCGGCACGGCGGGCCTGTCCGTCGCGAGGGGCCACGAGGTAGAACTCCTCCCGGCTCCCGCTGCTCCAGCGCTCCTCGAAGTCGTCCGGCGCCTCCACGATGAGCAGGTCCCCCGCCTGCAGCTCCGTCGTCCCCACCGGGCTCGTCACCGGCTCGTCCTGTCGCTGGATGCCGAGGACCACGCCCTGGTACTTCTCCCGAAAGTTCGCCTCGCCGAGCGTTGTGCCTACCAGGTCGGACGACTCGGCAATGACCGCTTCGTAGAGGGGCAGCGTCTCGTAGCGCACCGGATCGTCGTGGTGCCCGTCGGGGTGCGGAAGCGTGCGCTTGAGGCCCGGGCGCTTCAACAGGCGCTCGCGGGCGGCGAGGCTCCCGTTGAACGCAAGAATGTCTCCTTGTTCAAGCGCCAGCTGGGGCCGGGCCTGCAGCACCTGCGTCCCCCGCCGGACGTGCGTCAGGTAGGCGTCGCCGAGGTCCCGAAGCTCGGCCTCCGCTACCGTTCGTCCCGACGGCGGTCGGGACGACTGGACGGTCACCTTGACCTCAAACATGTTTTCGTCCAGCTCCTGCTCGGCCGCCGGGGCGGAGGTGCCCCGATCGGGCAGCAGCCGGTGTCCCCCCAGCACGAAGTACGCAATGACGACGAGCGCGGCCGGGACGCCGATCCAGGTGACATCGAACAGGTGGAGCGGCTCGTAGCCCTCGGCCTCCATCAGCCCCGCCACGATAAGGTTCGTGGAGGTGCCGACGAGCGTCGTCATGCCCCCGGTGATGGCCGCGTAGGAGAGCGGGATCATGAGCTTCGACGCCGGCACGCCCTGCGCGTCGGCCCACTTTTGGAGACGCGGCGTCAGCATCGCCACGATGGGCGTATTGTTGAGCAGGCCCGAGAGGAACGACGTGGGCACCATGAAGCGGGCCAGGAGCGGCCCCAGGCGCGTGGTGTTGGGGAAGAGCACCCGGTCGAGCTTCGACAGGGCGTCGGTATGCTGCACGCCCCCGGCCACCACGTAGAGGGCGCCGACGGTGAGGACGGCTGAATTGGAAAACCCGGCGAAGGCCTCTTCGGGCGTGACGACTCCCGTGACGAGGAGCACCGACAGTCCGCTCAGCAGCACGAGGTCCGGCCGCCCCCAGTCTGCGATCAGGGCACCGACGAGCCCAATCACCACCGCCACGGTGATCCAGGCGTTGAGGCCGAGACTGCCAAGCGAAGCCACGAGAAAGACCGTCGAATGAGCTACAAGGCGCAGTCAGTTTCTCAAAGAAGGGAAAGGTCCCCTTCAGTCGAGGTGGTGTGCTTCTCAAAGAAACTGAGAGAATACAGAGCGGAGCCGCTCGATCTCATCAAGGCGATATTGAACCGCCTCGTACACAATGTTACGGTCGATGTCGAGGTAATCGTCGACGTCGAGGCAATCGTGCACGAGCGAGTTCCGAAGTCCAATCATGTCGGTCCATTGCTCGCGCATCTCCTCCCCGATCAGTCCTTCGGACTCGAAAATGTCAGGCAAGTCCCGAGCCCGTTCCACGGCCCCCAGGTTCTCATCGACGACCACGTGGCTGGCCATGTCGTTGATGGCCTCAATCGACAGTTGCAGAAATCGCTCAGCACTTCCGTAAAGGTGAGGGTCTTCGACGAATTCCGAGCGAGAGTATTGTTGCGTCGTCCTCAGAATATCGAGGTGCTTGCTGAGCTTCTGCAGTCGGTGCCGGAGCACGTTTACGTCAACCATGGGCCTTCTCTCGCAGGCGTTCTTTGAGGGCCTTGCGCTGCCGCCGAAAGTGGGGCTCGAAATCCCAGTACATGCGAGCGACCTTCGAGAAGAAGCAACCGTGATGGAAATCGTCTCGGGCATAGAGAAGAACATTCGGGCGCAGCACCTCGAACTGCACCACGAGCGGTGCGTCGTTGAGCACGACGAGGTCGATCCAGTCCCGCTCCGCCGCCTCCATGCAGTCGGTGATCAATGGGACCTTGTGGTCGGTGGGCGCCCAACGGTCCGGATCGACGACGATGCCGAGGTCGAGGTCGCTGCGGTCCCGTTCCCGATCGGCCGCCACGGATCCAAAGACGTACGCCGCCCGCACGGCCGGATGCGCCGCAAACACTTCTCGGAGCCGATCTGCTTTATCGTCGGACAGCATGATACATGCTTGCAATTCCATCCCCATCTCGACCCCGGCTCCCTCAATCTCTCTCAACGAACGTGGGATCGCGCCCGGCTCCAAGCGTCCCTCCACACTTCCACACGTCCGCACCTCCACACGTCTCTAAACGATGCCGCGTGCTTCGAGGGCCTCGATGATCTGGTCGACGCAGGCCTCCACGTCGTCCTCGTCGGTGTTCACGACCACGTCCGGATCCGAGGGTTCTTCGTAGGGGGCCGACACGCCGGTAAAGTTGGCGATCTCTCCGCGCTCAGCCTTCGCATAGAGCCCCTTCGTGTCCCGCTCTTTGCAGACCTCCAGCGGGCAGTCGACGTGCACCTCCAGGAAGCGGTCGCGGACGTCTTGGGGCAACAGCTCTCGCGCCCGGTCGCGGTCCTCCCGGTACGGCGAGACGAACGAGCACATCGTGACATTCCCCTGCTCGAAGAAGAGCCGGGCCACCTCGCTCACCCGGCGGATATTTTCCGTCCGGTCGGCGGGTGTGAAGCCGAGGTCCCCGCTCAGGCCGTGCCGCACGTTGTCGCCGTCTAGCATCATCGTCTGGATGTCCTCGTCGAAGAGGCGCTCCTCGACGGCCTTTGCGATGGTCGACTTTCCGGCGCCGGAGAGGCCCGTCAGCCACACGACCGCGGCCTTGTGGCCGTTCTGCTTCTCGCGCTCCTCCCGCGGGATCTGGAGCCCTTCCCACGTCACGTTCGGAGAGGTCTCGGTCTCCACGTCGGGCTCGGTACGCTTCCCGTAGGGCGTCACGTCGGTCGCCACACCCCGAATCATGCCCGCGGCCACCGTGTCGTTGGTGTCCGGGTCGATCAGGATGAAGCTACCGGTCGACCGGTTGATCTTGTACGAGTCGACGAAAATGGGGTCGGCCGTCTCGATCTCCACCCGGCCGATGTCATTGAGCTCGAAGGTGTCAGCCTCCTCCCGGTGGAAGGTCTCCACGTTGGTGCGGTAGACGATCTTCGAGACGTACGCCTGGGTGCGTCGCGTGGTGTGCTGCAGGACGTAAGGGCGATCCTGCCGCATCGATTCCTCGTTCATCCAGCAGAGATCCGCGTCCAGCTGGCGGGTGACCTCCGGCTTGTTGCGGCTCCGCACAATCATCGAGCCGCGACTCACGTCAATTTCGTCGTCGAGCGTAACCACCACCGACTCGCCCGGTCCTGCTTCGTCGAGGTCCCCGTCCAGCGTCGTGATCGTGTCAACCTGGGAGGTGTACCCGGTCGGCAGGATCGTGACCTCCTCGCCGGGCCGGATCTTTCCGGACTCCACCTGTCCGGCAAAACCCCGAAAGTCCTGGTGGGGCCGAATCGTCGTCTGCACCGGAAAACGGAAGTCGACCTGGTTTCGGGTCGCCTCCGCCCGCACGGTCTCCAGCCGGTGGAGCAGCGTCGAGCCTTCGTACCAGGGCATGTTGTCGGAGTGATGCACCACGTTGTCTCCCTTCAGGGCCGAGAGGGGGACGAACGTGATGTCCTGAACGTCCAGGTTCTCGGCAAAGTCCTTGTACTCGGCCACGATTTCGCGGAAGCGCTCCTCACTGTAGCCGACCAGGTCCATCTTGTTGACCGCCACGATGACGTGAGGGATCTGCAGCAGCGAGGTGATAAACCCGTGCCGCTTGGTCTGCTCCAGGACGCCATTCCGGGCGTCGATGAGCTCCACGGCCAGCTCCGCCGTCGAGGCGCCGGTGACCATGTTGCGGGTGTACTGCTCGTGGCCCGGCGTATCGGCGATGATGAACTTGCGGTTCGGGGTCGAGAAGTAGCGGTAGGCCACGTCGATCGTGATGCCCTGTTCCCGCTCGGCCCGCAGGCCGTCGGTGAGCAGCGCAAGCTCCAGCTCCTCGTCGTCCCGCTGGGTGTTGCGCTCGATCTCTTCCATCTTCTCCTCGAAGATTTCCTGCGTGTCGTACATGAGTCGTCCGATGAGCGTGCTCTTGCCATCGTCCACGCTCCCGGCGGTGGTGAAGCGCAACACGTCCATGTCCTGCGTTTCCATCAGCTCAGTGTCGAGTTTCGAAGTGCGAGTGTCGAGTTGTGCGGTTCGAATATCGGGGGTCAACGTCTCACAGGGACCTCAGCGAGCGACGCCTGAACCGCCCCCTTTCGGTCCTTCGACGGCTCCTCCTACCCCTCAAAGGCCCAATGAGAAAATGACTCAATGAGAAATGACTAAAAGTACCCTTCCCGCTTCCGCTCCTCCATCGCCGCCTCGGCGCGCTTGTCATCGGCCCGCGCCCCGCGCTCGGCCTGCTGCGTGGTGGCCACCTCGGCGATCACTTCGTCCAGCGTCGTGGCCGTCGACTCCACCGCGCCGGTGCAGGTCATGTCGCCGATCGTGCGGAAGCGCACCATTTTCTCCATGTAGTGCTCGCCGTCGCGGAGGTCGTTGTAGGGCGACTTGGGCAGAAGCACGCCGTCCCGCTCGAACATGGTGCGCTGATGGGCCAGGTACAGGCCAGGAATCTCGACGCCCTCCTGCGCGATGTACTGCCACACGTCCAGCTCCGTCCAGTTGCTGAGGGGAAACACCCGGAAGTGCTCGCCCTGTCCGCTCCGGCCATTGTAGAGGTTCCACAGCTCCGGACGCTGGTTCTTCGGGTCCCAGTTCCCGAACCGGTCTCGGTGGGAGAAGAAGCGCTCCTTCGCGCGGGCCTTCTCCTCGTCGCGGCGCGCCCCGCCCAGGGCCGCATCGAACCCGTGCTCTTCAATCGTATCGAGCAGGGTGACGATCTGGAGCTTGTTCCGGCTCGCGTCCGGGCCCTGCTCCTCCTTCGCCCGCCCGGACTCAATCGTCTCTTCGACGCTGCCGACGATGAGGTTCAGGTCATGCCTCTCCATCAGGTTGTCCCGGAATTCGATGGTCTCCGGAAAGTTGTGGCCCGTGTCGACGTGCAGAATCGGGAACGGCACCTTCGCCGGATAGAAGGCCTTCCGGGCCAGGTGGATCATCGTGAGGGAGTCTTTGCCCCCACTGAACATGAGCACAGGGTTGTCGAACTGGGCCACCGTCTCTCGTATGACGTGGACGGCCTCCGACTCCAGCCACTCGAGATGTTCGGACGTGTCGGTAGGAACGGTCATGAATCGTTAGGTCGAGAATTCTGAACAGTTTGGCGCAACGAGAGCACCATGATCATGGAACGCGACGTCCGGAATGCCCCCATCTGCCAGCGCTTACTTCCTCGATGCTCCTCCCCAGGGGCTCCTCAGGGCCGCGTTTGCATAGCTGAGGTCCCTGAGCGCCACACGTCTGAGATCCGACAGCATAGAAGCGGCCATCAGCACTGGACGCCGGAGACGCACAACAGGGAGAAGACTTGGCTCCACCTGGATGGGCTGGAGCCTTAGAGAACGTCGCAATCGGTATCGAAAAATGCAACGCCTGTTTCCCTGCATCGATGCGTTTCGTCCCGTGACACAGATTCCGCTTCCTTGATTTGTTGTTCTTCATGCAATTTATTTCGCCTTCCCGCCTACTTCCTACCACCCCTAGTCCCGTTCTCCGTTAGCCGTAGGTGCTCAGGCGACTCGCCTTTTGCCGACCGGCTCCCCCTCTTTTTCCCATGCCCCGCCCTTCCACATCAAACAGCGCCCTCGCCACGGAGGACGCGTCCATCCCGCTCGCTCGGCCGAGCGTGACCGAGCACGAACGGGCGTGCGTACAGGACGTGTTGCAGTCGCAACAGCTGTCCCGGGGCCCGTACCTCGAGGCCTTCGAGGACGCGATGGCCCAGCGGTGCGGCACCGAGCACGCCGTCGCCGTGAGCAGCGGGACGGGGGCGCTGCACTGCATTGTGGCGGCCCTCGATCTGCCGACCGGCGCCGAGGTAATTACGACGCCATTCAGCTTCGTCGCATCGTCGAACGTGCTGCTGTACGAAGACCTGCGACCGCGCTACGTCGACATCGATCCGTCGACCTACAACCTCGACGTGGACCGCGCGGCCGACGCCATCACGCCGGAGACCGAGGCGATTCTCGCGGTGGACGTGTTCGGGGTGCCGGCCGACTGGCCCGCCCTCTCCGCCCTCGCCGACGAGCACGACCTCCGTCTCATCGACGACGCCTGCGAAGCGATCGGCGCGGCGGTGGAGAACCGGGCGATCGGGGGGTGGGGGGACGCTGCAAGCTTCGGGTTCTATCCGAACAAGCAGATCACGACCGGCGAGGGCGGCTGCATCACGACCGACGACGCGGTCCTGGCACGGCGCTGTCGATCGCTGCGCAATCAGGGCCGGTCCCCACAGCCGTCGGACCGCATGCGCCATGACCGGCTCGGGTACAACTACCGGCTCGACGAGATGTCGGCGGCGCTCGGGGTTGCCCAGCTCGACCGGCTCGACACGGGCCGAGCGCAGCTGGTTCGTGTATGTCGTTCGCCTGCGCGACCACTTCGCGGAGGACGCCCGGGACCAGCTCATGGCCCACCTTCAGGCGAACGGGATTGGCTGCGCGCCGTATTTTCCCCCGATCCACTTACAACCGCACTACCGCGATCGATTTGGCTTCGCGCCGGGCGACGTTCCGGTATGCGAAAAGGTCGCGGCGCGGACGCTTGCCCTGCCATTCCACTGCGATCTTTCACAAAGACAGGTCGAGCGCATAGGGGAGGTTATCGCTCAGAAAGTTCCAGGGCTGCCGCGCACGTAGCGTCCCTTCTCCCGGAAAATGGATTCTTCACTCCGTCCCGTTCTCATCATTGGCGCCGCTCGGTCGGGCACGAAGGTGCTTCGCCGAATGCTTGCCTCTTCCCCCGACTGCGCTGTCGTGCCGTACGGAATTCCCGCGGTCTGGAGGCAGGAAAACGAGTCCCATCCGAACGATGCCCTGCCCCCCAGCTCCTGTACCGAAGAAACGGCAATCCGCATCCGGCGCGCAATTCATCGGCTCGCGGAGGGTCCACCAACGGCTTCTCTCTTGGTTGAGAAGACTTCGGCCAATACATTGCGGGTGCCATTCGTGGAACGCGTATTCCCGGACGCCCGGTTCATCCATCTGGTGCGGAACGGCGTTGATGTGGCGGAGTCGGCCCGGCGCCGCTGGCAGGCCCGCCCGAGCTTGGCATACCTAGTCCGTAAGGCCTTATTTCTCCGGTGGGTCGGCGTGCGGCACGGACTGAAATACGTCTGGCGCTGGCTCCGAAACACCGGGTCAGAATCGTCACAGCTCTGGGGACCGCACTATCCGGGAATGGAGAACGACGTGACGGAGTCTCCCCTGCTCCACGTCTGTGCGCGCCAGTGGCGTGCCTGCACTCAATCGGCCCTCGATGCGTTGGGGGAATATCCCGACAATCGGATCTTCAGACTCCGCTACGAGCAATTCGTTACGGATCCGGGCACCGTGAATCGGCTGGCCGACTTCTTAGGAATGACCGCCCCGGACTCCATGCTCGGCTACCACCGTGCCAACATCGAGGATACGTTTGTCGGACGCGGACGAAGACGCTTGACAGACGCCGAGCAGAGGGCCATCCGTCCAATCCTTCGCCCCTCTCAGAACCAGCTCGGCTACCAACATTAGAAGTCGGTTCGTGAGATCGAGCATCCCTAACGGCAGACTATGCCACATTTTCGGGCCACGGCGAGGCCTCCCAGGATTGAGGAAAGACTGCGGGCTCTTGCCAATTCGGCGCTTCACAAGCCACGTCGACTCGCTGATTCTTGGTTCCCGAAACTTCTCCGCATAGCGAAAGTGTCCCCCCTCAAAGACGCTTGTCCCTGCTGCGTCGAAATAGTAAATGGTTGTGTGGAAGCGTGCCTTCGATGTCGCATCCGCTTCTCTATTGCTGGTGGCGTGTGCTCCTCTTCTCGCCGTGGCGGCGATCGCCATCTATATTGATATGGGGCGTCCTATTTTTTTCGTCCAGAAGCGGGCCGGTCGGCACGGGCGCCCGTTCCGAATTCTCAAGCTCCGAACCCTCTGCGCGAAGGAAGATGACAAGGAAAGTGCCCCTCCCTCCCCGATCTTAGACGCCACCGCAGTGGGTCGCGTGCTTCGAAGGTGGGCCATTGACGAGCTCCCCCAGCTCTGGAATGTGCTTCGGGGAGACATGAACATCGTTGGGCCGCGCCCCGTGCTTCTTCCGGAAGCGCGCGGCTACGACGATCGCCAGCGGAATCGTCTTACAGTCCGACCCGGCCTGACGGGATGGGCCCAGATCCATGGACGGAATGCCCTACCGTGGCACGAGCGCGTAGAACTTGATCTCTGGTACGTGAACCACGCGACAGTCTGGACGGACCTGAAAATTCTACTCTATACCCCCGTCGTGCTCCTGGCCGGCACCGGCGTGGTCGGTCCCGGTACACAGGATCCATCTACGGACGAGGTTCGAAGCCAGTCGACCTCGAAATCGATCTCTGCAGAGTCGGTGTCGGAGGCGTGATTCCGATGCACATCGTTTGTCTTTACTTCCACTACGCCTCTCCGGACTGTCCCTCCGGAGCACGTGCGTACTCGCTTCTTCGAGGCCTCGGCCAGAAGCATCAGGTTACGGTCTTCACCGGCAAACACTACTATCACCTCCGCCAGTCTCAGCATTTCGATTGGGAGCCACCCGGCGTTACGGTGCGCATGCTCGACGTGCCATACGAGAATCAGATGGCTGCCGCCCGGCGCCTCACTGCGTACGCTTCGTTTGCGGCCTGGGCTGGCGTCCAGGCCGGCCGTATTTCCAGTCCAGACCTCCTGTATGCGATCTCGACCCCTCTGACGACTCCGATGGCAGCGGTGCTCGCTTCTCGTATTCAAGGAATCCCGTGGGTCCTTGAGATTCGAGACCTGTGGCCCGATTTTCCGATTCAGATGGGCGCAATTTCCTCTCCCGCCCTCCAGCACATACTCCGCTGGACGGAGCGGCACTTGTACCACGATGCCGCCCACGTCGTGACAGTCTCGCCAGCTATGACCGATCATGTACGGAGCATGGGCTTGGATGCCTCGCAGGTAACGACGCTTCCGCAAGGGACCGATCTGTCCCTCTTCGACCGGCCTGCGGCCCCTTCCTCCAGCGATCTGCGGGAAAGACACGGCCTCTCATCGCGCCATATCGTTCTTTACGCTGGCGCACTCGGCCGTGCGAACGACCTCCCGACCCTGTTGAAGGCTGCCGAGCACTTGAGGCACCGTTCCGACACAACCTTCGTGTTTATCGGTCACGGATTCCACGAGCCGGATGTCCGGTCCACTTCGCACCGCCTCCCGAACGTCCGATACGTATCCGCACAGCCCCGTCACGAAATGGTGTCCTGGTTTCGCCTTGCTACCCTCTCCATTGTTTCTTTCCGCGACCTCCCTGTGTTAAGCACTAATGCGCCCGCCAAGCTGTTCGACAGCCTGGCGGCAAGCACGCCGGTCATCGTCACAAACCCGGGATGGATGACGCGTCTCATTCGGACGCACGAATGCGGATGGACCGTGCCCGCTTCCTCCGCATCCGCTCTCGCCGAACAGATCAACACGGTCCTCGATCAGCCCAAAGCCTGCCGAGCCGCCGGGGAGCGCGGAGCCGAGTTGGCCCGGGCTCGGTTCGATCGGGCAGCCCAGGTCCCAGCGCTCCAGTCGATTTTTTCGCGGGTCGTTTCAGCAGCTTCCTCTTAGCAATGGCATCGTGTGTCCCCTTCGCAGCGCTCCCTCTTCGTTGGGCCGGCCGCCCCCCTCTTCGACGGCGCACGAGCTGCTTCCGTCTACTGGAACGAACTCCCATTTGATGAGCCGGTTTGCAGAGGCTCAACTGTCGAAGAGTGACTCACGAGGGCACACGGCTCTGTCCAGGAGTGTTCGACTCGACCTGTTTTCTTTTGATTTATGATGACCTCCAAACTAGAGCAATTCCCATCGTGGACGTGGCTCCGCGGGCGGATTCCCCTCCTGCTCGTCCTGCCGGACCTGCTGGTCCTGTACGGCGGCCTCCTCCTCGGCTACCGGATTCGGTTCGGCGAGTGGCTGTGGCCCCACGCGACCGAGTGGGGCGTTGCCTCCCTCCTCGTCCTGGGCGTCTACGGGGGCGCGCTGGTCGCGAGCGGCGTGTATCGCCTGTCGCCCCGCCTGATGCATCTCTCGGAGTTCATTCGAGTGGGCACGTGGCTGATCGGCGCGTGGGGCCTCTCGATCCCGCTCACCTACGCGGTGGATCCTGCCGACGTACCCCCTCGGGGCGTGATGGCCGTACTGGGGCTGGCGGCCCTCGTCGGCGTCCTGGGCGTCCGGGCCGGGGCGCGTCGTCTGCTGGAGCATCTTTCCACCGCACCCGACGAACCGGCCTCCGGGATGGCGTCGACCTCCCTGCGGCTGGACGACCTTGTCCCCCGCGACCCTGTGGAGATCAACCGCTCGGCCCTGCGCGACGTTCTCTCCGACCGTACCATTCTAGTAACTGGCGCGGGCGGGTCGATCGGATCGGAACTGAGCCGTCAGCTGGTGTCCCTCAATCCCTTCCGGCTCACATTCGTGGACGTCAGCGAGCACAACCTGTACCGGCTCGAAAAGTCGCTGCGCACGGAGCGCTATGATGGCGAGATGGACTTTTGCATCGCCGACGTGCGCGATGCATCCCTCATGGACGACCTCTTCGCCCGCCTTCAACCCGACGTGGTGCTCCACACGGCGGCCTACAAGCACGTGCCCCTGATGGAGCGCCACCCCGCCGAGGCCTTCCGCAACAATACGCAGGCGTCGGTCAACCTGCTCACCCTCTGCGAGGAGCACGACGTCGACCAGTTTGTCTTCGTCTCCACCGACAAGGCGGTGAATCCCGCCAGCGTGCTCGGGGCGACGAAGCAGCTGGCAGAGTGGTATGTGCGCACGGGCGGTGGGGCCACGCGGTGCAGTACGGTGCGCTTCGGCAACGTCTTCGGAACGCAGGGCAGCGTCGTCCCCCGGTTCGAGGAGAAGTTGGCGGCGGGCGAGCCGGTGCCCATCACGCATGCGGACATGGAGCGCTACTTCATGAGCCCAGAGGAGGCCTGCGGCCTGATCCTGCAAACCCTTCTCCTGAATGCCCATCCCACCCACATCTTCCGCATGGGCGACCCGATCCGTATCCGGTGGCTGGCCGAACGCCTCATCGAGCACTGGTACCCGCACGTCGACCCGGAGACGATGATCGAGTACGTGGGGCGGCGGCCCGGGGAAAAGATGAGCGAGCAGCTCGTGGAGAACGAGGAATCGGCCCACCCCACCGACCATCCGAGCATCCTGGGGCTCGACGGGCCGGTGCCGTACACCCGCGCCGAGCTCGACGCGCACCTGCAGCGGCTCCAGTCGGTCTCCTCCCCCACCCGCGAGTCGCGGGAGCACCTGCGCAAGCTGCTGCTCAACACGCGCCCCGATGGGCGTGAGACGGCTGAGAGCGTGAAACGTGAGGTGTGAAACGTGAGGCGTGAAACGTGAAGCGTCCTGATTCAGAACTACAGCAACAAGACACCACACCCTAACACTCCAACACTCCAACACCCCTACGCCCCCACGCTCTCACACCCCCACGCTCCCACTCGCCCTCTCCCCCATTCCCGAATATGCACGTCCTCGTGGTTCCATCCTGGTACCCGACCACCGAGGCGCCGCTGCGGGGCATCTACTTCGCCGAGCAGGCCCAGATCCTCCACGATCACGGGTTCACGGTGGGCGTCGTTTACCCCGAACAGCAGAGCCTACGACACCTCTCCTGGGATGCCCTTCGGCGAAAACATTTCCAGACGGCATGGACGACGAACCACGATGTGCCTGTCCTCCGCCGGTACGGGTGGAACGTGTGGTGGCGCGCTCCACCGGGGATGCGGGTCCGGGTCCGGCACGCCGTTCGCCTTGCTCATCAATACGTGGGTCGGCACGGCGTCCCCGACGTGATCCACGCCCATAGCGCCCGCTGGGCCGGTGCGGCGGCCGCCCGGATGAGCGATGCCTTGGACGTGCCCTTCGTGCTCACGGAGCATTTCAGCGGCTTCGTGCGGAACGAAATTTTTCCCTGGCGGTGGCCCCTCGTCGAGACCGCATACCGGCACGCCCACGGTCGGGCAGCCGTGAGTTCGGTCCTCAAAGACGCCCTCGCGGAGTACGGACTCGCTGCGCCCAACGAGATTGCCGTACACCCCAATCCCGTTCGGGCCGCTCTATTCGCACGCCCCCCAGACGGGCGCCCTGCGCCCCCGCCCTTCCGGCTCGTAACAGTAGCCGGACTCAACCCCCGAAAGAATGTTGGGGATTTACTGGAGGCTTTCGCACAGGCGTTCGCTGGATCGGAAGCGGCTTCGCTCACCCTCGTGGGCGACGGTCCGCAGCGGGGGGCACTGGAGGACCACGCCCGCCGGCTCGGGATTGCCTCTCAGATCACCTTTCGGGGCCGGCTGGAACGGACAGCCGTGCGGGACGCACTTTGGAACGCCCACGCCTTTGTGCTGTCGAGCCGCTACGAGACGTTTGGGGTGGCCCTCGTCGAGGCGATGGCGACCGGACTGCCCGTCGTCGCCACACGGTGCGGCGGCCCTGAGGACATCGTGACGGACGAGACGGGGCGCCTCGTCCCGACAGAGGACCCCGAGGCCCTGGCCGAGGCCCTCCGCACGATGCGGGAGCAGTGGGCCTCGTACGACCCGAACGACATTCGGGCATACGTGCTCGACCGCTACGGACCGGAACCTTTCGTTCGGCGCACGCGATCATTCTATCGTCACGCTCGGGCCGCAGCCCCGTAGCGCATCTGCGCGTGAGCATTTGTGCGTGCTGGATCACCCGCAGGCACGCACACACGCCCACACGAAATCCACGCCCACTCCCGCGCCCCTGCACGCCGGAGCAGCTCCGGGGCGAGACGAGGAAGCAAGACCGCTCTACAAACGTTTTCTCACGTCCGTATGGCGTCCCTCCATCGCGCATTCTGGATCGCGCTCACGTGCGGACTGGCACTCTCGCTCCCGATCCCAGACGCGGCCCAGGCCCAAGACGACTTCGATGCCTCGTGGTACGACCCCGAGGCCCCGCACCTCCAGATTGGCGTGACCACCGATGGGGTCTATCGCGTGACGGCCAATGCCCTCCAGGACGCGCTGCCGGCGGGGACGGCGCTGTCCGACATTTCCCCGGAGACGATTCGTCTGCTCGAAAACGGGGAGGAGATCCCAATTCAGGTGGAGGGGGCCGCGGACGGGTCGCTCGACCCGTCGGACACGGTCACGTTCGTGGGGCGCCGCAACCGAGGGGCGGATGAGATCTGGGCGTACAACTACGATGCCTCGGCGCAGAGCAGCACATACCGGAGCCTGTACAGCGACACCACGTACTACTGGATGACCTGGGGCGGCGAGGACGGCCGTCGGTACGAGAGCACGTCCGCGTCCTCGACCTCCACGACGACGGCCCTCCGCGACACGGCTCGCATCGAGCAGGACCAGTACTACTACTTTGGGCGCCCGGGGAGTACCGGCAATCCCCTCTACACCGAGTCGGAAGGCTACTACTGGCAGCGGTTTCGGCACAACGACACGTCCCCGATTTCGGACACCTACACCCTTCCGGTCGGCCGCCGCACAGACTCGGACGACACGCTCGACCTCACACTCCGCTTCGACGCCGAGACGAACTCCTGCCACCGCGTCGAAATCGAGGGGGAACTCCTCCAGTCAGATGGGTCCCTGGCCTTTGAACCCCTCACCACCGTGGAGTGGGACGCGTTCAACCGCACCACGGTCGAGACGTCCATCTCCCAGAACCAGGTCCCAGAGTCGGGACTGACGCTGCGCCTCACGTCCTACAACGACGGGTTTTTGGAGGATCTCAACTGTCCTGATCCGTCGAGCACCCCCAACTACGTGCTGTTTGACTGGGCGGAGGCCGTCTACACGCGGTCGCTGGCGGCCCAAAACAACCAGCAGCGGTTCGTGGTGCCTACGGCCGACGCGACCACCCTCGATCTGACGGGCCACACGGGCGACTCGGTGCACGTCTACAGTCCTGCCTCCGCCCGGCGATACTCGGGCACGCTCGACGGGAACGCAGCGTCCGCGTCCATCGCGCCCCCGATGGCATCAACCCCATATTGGACTGTGGGGGACGCCGGGTACAAAGAGCCCGTCGCCATCGAGCCCGACGCGTCGAGCGACTGGTCAAACCCGGACGCCCACGGCGCCGACTACCTCCTCCTCACCACCGAGGCGCTCCTCCCCGCCGCCCAACAATTGGCCGACCATCGCCGGTCGCACGACGGCTACGAGGTGGAAGTGGCCCTGGTGCAAAACGTCTTCGACGAGTTCGACTACGGGCGGGCCACCCCCATCGCCATCCGGCGGTTCGTGCGGTCCACGCAGGAGTGGGATCCCGCCCCCCGGTTTCTCTCCATCTTCGCCGATGCCCAGTATCCCATCCGTGACGGCTCGGTCGACACGATTTATCCCGAATGGAGCGTCCCCTCCTTTGGCTTCGCCCCGTCGGACGGGTGGTTTGCCATGCAGTCCGACGGCCCCAACGACTGGTCGGAGCTCCTCGCCGTGGGGCGCATCCCTGTGCGGTCCGTGGCGCAGGGGGAGCTCTTCGTCGAAAAACTGGAGACCTACGAGACGGCCCCCCTGGAGCGGTGGCAAAAGCGGATGCTCCTCCTCGCGGGGGGGACCAACGAGAGTGAACAGAGCCAGCTTCAGTTCTACTCCAATCGCTGGGGCGAGATCGCGGCGGACACGGTGGCGACCATCGACGGGGATCCGGTGCCCGTCCACACGGGAGCCGACACGATTCGGTACTATAAAAAGGCGAACGCGCCCCTTGACGACACCTTTCAAGACTCGCTCGCCGTCGACCTGAAGCGGGGGGCCGGGTGGCTCAACTACTTTGGCCACTCCGCTGCCCAGACGTGGGAGATCGTGACGGATCCACCGTCGGAGTTCGACAATGCCGGGCGCCTGCCCATCGTCATCTCGCTCGGTTGCCGCACCGGCTCCTTCGCCGGGGGTCGATTCGAGGAAAAAAGTGCCCCGTCCTTGGGCGAACAACTCGTCGTGGGCTCCGTGCGGCCCGACGGCACCCCACGCGACGGGGCGCTGAACGGCGGCATTGCCCACTTCGGCGAGTCGGCCCTGGGCAACCTCATTCCGTCCGCCCGCATTAACGACGCTCTCGTCCAGCGCGTCTTCGTCGACACCATGCGGGTGCTGGGCGAGGCCATCCGGTCGGCCAAGGCCGAGATCAACGCCGACTTTGGGAATAGCGACTTCTACGTAAAGCACCTTCTGCAGTACGGGCTGCTGGGGGACCCGGCCACGAACATGGCCCTCCCCGCCCAGCCCGACCTCCACGTGTCGTCGGATCTCATCGCCACCGACCCGACAGTCCCGGTGCCTTCCGACGAACTGACCGTGACGGCCCGCCTCCAGAATCGAGGCCTCATCCCGTCCGACAGCGTGACCGCCCGCCTCACGTGGGAGCGCCCCGACGGGACGATTACCCAGCGCACGCGCTGGATCGACCGCTTTCGGCTCGAAAAGACACTCTCCTTCTCGTTCCCCCTGGACGAGCGCGCCATCGGGCCCAACACGTTCCGCGTCACCGTCGATCTCGACAACGAATACGACGAGGCCAACGAGACGAACAACACGGCCGAGCGCACGCAGGTGGTGTTCGACACGGGCGTCGCGCTCCTCTCCCCCACCGACTTCGGCACGGTGACGTCCGAGGAGCCCTCGCTCGAATTCACGGTTTCCGGGCAGGCCACGGACCGGGTTCCGGTCGTGCTCCAGCTCGACACGGTGCCCGACTTCTCGTCGCCGGCCCGCCGGGAGGTGCAGCGCGAGGTTAGCGATCTTCGGGGCACGTGGCAGCCGTCCGGCCTCTCCGAAAACGAGACCTACTACTGGCGCGCCCGACTGGCGGACGCCAACGCGAACACTTGGCGAACGGCCCGCTTCACCATCGCCCCAACCGTCCCCGAGCGATCGTGGCTCCAGCGCGACCAGCTTTTTTCGGCAAACGAGAATTCACGACTCCGGCGCACGGGTCGCTCGTGGAGGTTTAATGAATACAGCCGGAACGTTTTGACCTTCTCCGAGCGGGGGCAGGGATCTCGCGTGAACGGATTTATTGTCGACGGCACCATGCGTTACGAGTACCTGCAGCTCGGATTCGGGGTGCTCGTCCTCGATGGCACTAGCGGCGAAGTGCGGGCCAGTGAGTCGTTTCCAACGTACGACCTCCGGGACGACCTTGAGGACGACGTGGGCGACCAGCAGGAGGCCATCGACGCCCTTGCGTCGTTTCTCGACGACGTGCCGGAAGAGGGCGATTACGTGTTCGTGCGAACCCGACACCTCGCCCGCCAAAGCGACGCGTCGATCCCGGACGAGGTGAAGTCGATGTTTGCAAACCTGGGCTCAGCGGCTATCGACACACTGTCGTACCGGTACGTCTGGGCCATGAAGACGCGGAAAGGACACTCCGGCGAAACGGTCGAGCGCGTGTCCCCGCCCTCGGAGGCCGATGAGGTGAATGAGATAAACCTCGGGTCGGAGCCCTCCTTTTCGCACGCCTCCGGCACCACGATCTCGTCCCGGATCGGGCCAGCCAGCGACTGGGACTCGCTCCGCTGGAGCGGCACGGCTCCGGACGCCGAGGACATGATTTCGCTCGACGTCCTCGCCGCAGACTCGACGATCCTCATCGACGATCTCAGCGGACCTTCGGGGGAGCGATCCCTTTCCGCCATCGATGCGCAGGAGCACCCCCGCCTTCATTTCCGCGCTACCCTCACCGACTCGACGAGTCGTACGGCCCCTCAACTCAATGAGTGGAGCGCATCCTACACGGGCGTCCCTGAACTCGCCGTCGACCCGTCCCGCCTAGGCACCATTCCCGACACCCTCTTGCAAGGCGAACGGGTCTCCGCCTCCATTCCGGTCGTCAACTTTGGCCCGGTGGCGAGCACGCCCGTTCGGGCACGCGTCACCCTGCAGGATGCCTCGAACACGACCACCACCCTGTTGACCGACACCCTTTCGGCCCTCGCTCCCAACGGCGGCCGGGACACTACCTCGCTGGCCTTTTCGACTACGGAGTTTCCGGGGAATAATTTGATTACGGTGGAGGCCAACACGGACGGCCCGCCCGAGCGCCTCCCAAGCAACAATACGAGCGTCCGGAACCTTTTCGTGGAGCAGGATCAAACGCCGCCGGCCGTCCAGGTGCTGGCCAACGGGCGCGAAGTCCCCCCCACCTTCGAGGACGAATCCTTCCAGGCCCCCCAGCTCCCGTTCGTCTCCACACAGCCAACCCTTGAAATCCTCATTAGCGACAACAACCCGAACCTCACCCTTGACGACACGAGCCACGTCGACGTGTACTTCAAGGGCGGGCTTCCGGAACGCGATCCGGGACTCGGGTCGCTCTTTCAACGCATTCCCTTCACCAGCGACGCGCTGGCGTTCATGCCGCCGGACTCGGGCAGCACCGAGGTGCGGCTGCTCTTCGAGCCCGACCTGCCGATGCGGGACTCGACGTATACGTTGAAGGTGGAGGCCGAGGATGCACGGGGAAACAAGATTGAGCCGTACCAGGGGAGCTTCCGCATCCAGCAGGAGCAGGTCATTAAGGACTTGTACCCGTATCCCAACCCGATGAACACCCACACGACCTTCGCCTTCCGGGTTGAAGGCGGGCAGAACGAGGCGCTCCGCGACTTTACGCTGCGCATCTACACCCTGTCTGGGCGCCTGGTGCGCCAGTTCGACGAGAGCGACCTCGATCATCCGCTGCGCGTGGGCTGGAATACGCTGCGCTGGAACGGTCGCGACGAAGACGGGGACCGGGTGGCGACGGGCGTGTATCTCTACCGAGTGGATGTCGAGGGCGCCGAAACCTCGTTTCGGGGCGATGTCGAAAAGATCAGCGTGATCCGGTGACGGGTTCTTTGAGACTGCTGTCGTTCAGTAAACGACGATAAAGGTTCACGAGGCGCTCGCCCATCGTCTCCCAGCGGTACTGCGGGGCCGCGGCGCGGGCATTCTCGGCGCACTCTCGGTACCGTTCCGGGTGGGCCTGCCACGCGTCGAGCACGTCGAGGACAGCCCCCGGCTCGCCCGGCGGCACCACCGCACCGCACTCGTGCTGCTCCACGAAGCGCCGCCAGCGCGGAAAGTCCGAGCAGATGATGGGCAGGCCGTAGTGGAGGTACTCGTAGAACTTCGTGAGCAGAGAGCCCATGTGGTTGGGGTGCGGTTCGCAAAGGGCCAATCCCACGTCGGCCCGGCAGTAGTGCGGCGGCATGGCCGAGGGCCGAACGTAGGTGTCCCAGCCTGTGCGTTCGAGGACCGCCCCGAGCCCTTCACTCCGGACTTGCTCTTCGACCTGGATCCGCTGATGGTCGCGGTGACACACGCCCACCAGGTCGAGGGTCTCGGGCCGGTCGGCACGCCGGATCTGCGCGGCGAGGTCCACCATCGTGCGGAGGCCGCGGCTGTCGGAGAGGGTGCCGGTGTAGAGGAGGCGCGTCGGCGTCTCGCTGATTTCTACGGCGTCCACCGGATCCTCGCCCCCGATTGGGCGAAAGTAGTTGGCGATGTAGGTATGGGGCACCGCATGGCCGTCCACAATCGACCGGTAGCTCTCCTCGGCGAGCAGCACGTGGTCGACCCACCGGAATGCCCACCGCTCCAGCGCCCGGAGCCCTCGCCCCAGCAGCGCCCCCTTCGAGCGGTAGTTCTCGTGCATGTCGTAGACCACCCGGGCGCCGATCGTCCGTTTCAGAAGGAAGGCGAGGGGAAGGAGCTCTGGGTCGTGGATCTGGTAGAGCGCGGCGTCGAGCGCCCCGGCCATGCGGAAGACCTTCGGTTGAAGAGCAAGCCGGGCGCCCCGACTCGAAGGGATTGGCAGCGCATGGATGGGGATTCCGTTTACGCGTTCGGAGCGCTCGTGGGGAGCAATGAGGTGCGCGTCGAACCCTGCGTCGCGGAGCGAGGCGAGCTGCTTGTAGAAGATGCGCGGGTCAAACGGATGGTGCACCGTCGTCACGTGCACGACTCGGACCGAAGATTTGCGTTCGTGCCCATTTTTCATCTTAGACCCTGTCAGCAATTTTACGAACTGGGTACAGACAAAATTTCGTGCACACTACAAAATCTGAACCAGAGTAGTGCCTGACGGTTCGCGCGGCCACCGTTTAGGCCTATTGAGGAGAATCCCCAAGGCGTGGTGATTATACCAGACAGGGATGGACCCTACCAGCTAAATACTACCAATCAGCCATCAAGATATTAAAATATACTACCGAAAGCTCGAATATTTTTTCTTTTCAGACTATATCGAATGGGTAAAAGAAAATACCAGACGTATACTCCCAGGTACTTTTTCTTTAAAAAGATAAAATATGTTGATTTCAATATTATTCATAATCTACACGAAGATCTTTGGCTCATGAGTAGCTGTACTCACAACATTATTTCCAACGTTACTTTTAGATGGTAGGGAGTTTGGTTCAATTATAACGAAGAGAAGAGAGTTCCATCTCCAGCATGTTGGGTTCGAGACTGTGCCGACAGACTAGACATCATCCCAAATAAGTGGGAGTTCATTGATTGGTAATCTATTATATAATATACACTTCATATCAAATAACTTTTCAGAGTCAATGTCCGATGGCTTCCCCCCCGCCTCCGATGCGGTCGTAATCTGCACCCGGAACCGACCGAGGGAGTTGAAGCAAACCCTTCGAAGTGTAGCGTCCCAATCTGGCGCAGAGGAACGACTGGTTCTCGTTATCGACGGGAGCGACCGCGATGACGCGGAGCGCACGGCCGACGTCGTCCAAAACTGGCGCGACGAGAAGTTGCCATTCCACTACCATCGATACTCCGGCACGCCGGCGGGCACGCGCCAGCGCAACGCTGGAATCGACTTGCTGCCGGAGTCGGTCGATGTCGTTCACTTCATCGACGATGACGTGACGCTACAGCCCGGTTACTTCGATAGGCTCGCCGAGGCACTGCGCCGTCATTCTCGCTTGGGCGGAGTAGGGGGACTCATCACAACGCCCAACGACTCCTCCCCCCGCCCTCCCGTCCACTATAGACACCGCCTGTTCCTACTCCGCACCGACCAGCCGAGCCGCGTCCTTCCCTCCGGTCAAACCACACCGGCGTGGCCGACCGGAGAAGGGAACATACAGCCTGCAGAGTGGCTCAGCACCTGTGCGTCAAGCTACCGGCGCCGTGTTTTTCAACGGCACCGTTTCGATCCGAATGCCGTGGGCCCGTCTCCTCGCCTTGAAGACCTCGACTTTTCATTTCGCGTGGCCCAAGACGCCCCCCTTGCCGCGGCCCCTGACGCCAGGTGCGTGCATCACGTCTCGGCACGAAACCGTCGCAGTACCTCGGCCACGACCCAGGAGCGCCTTGTTCGACGATACTGGTTCGTTGAAAAGAACATGGATCGCCCGCTGAACCGCCTTGCGTTCTGGTGGAGCGTCGTGGGTCAACTCGTGGCCCTCGCGGTGTCCTCGGACCCGGACAGCAGTGCGGCCCTGCGGGGCCTACTCCGCGGCATCCGCACGGTGCTCACGCGCGACCATCCGCTGCTGGCCCGGTGACGGGTCCGGCGCTGCCATCCAGCACGACGGCCGCGGCCCATCTTCCCCAACCGGGAGGAGAGCAGTTTCCGTTCGAATTCGCACAGACGACGGCTCCGGCGCCCCTTTTCCACTTCACTTCTTCCCGGTCCAGTCGCTATGTTGGAGGCATAGCGCAATTCTTGACACGACCTCTCCCGCACATGAAGTACGCCGTTATCATGGCCGGAGGCATCGGCACTCGCTTCTGGCCCGCCAGCCGCAAGGAGCACCCCAAGCAGTTCCTCGACGTCTTCGGCGACGGGACGCTCATCCAGAACACTGTCGCGCGGCTCCAGGGCCTCGTGCCCCCGGAGCGCTGCCTCATCGTCACCCACGAGCGGTACGTGGAGAAGACGCAAAAACAACTCCCGGCCGTGCCCGAGGAGAATATTCTCGCCGAGCCGATCAGTCGCAACACGGCCCCGTGCATCGCCTACGCCGCCACGACGCTCGCCAAGCGGGATCCGGAGGCCACCATGGCGGTCCTGCCGGCCGATCACGTGATCGGGAACGTGGAGCAATACCACAAAACGCTCGACGTGGCGTTTGAGACGGCTCGAGAGCGCAACGCCCTCGTCACCATCGGCATCGAGCCGACCCATCCGTCCACCGGCTACGGCTACATTCAGTACGACGGGGCCGACGAGGAGGAGACCGAGCTTCAGGCGTGCCCGGTGCAGACCTTCGCCGAGAAGCCCGACCAGTCCACAGCTGAGCGGTTCATCGACGCCGGCGACTTTTTGTGGAACAGCGGCATGTTTATCTGGCGGGCCGACACGATCCTCGACCAGATCGAGACCCACCTCCCCGACGCCCACGAGGCCTTTGCCCCGGTCCGCGAGACTGACGGCGAGATCGACGCAGAGACGCTCACGAAGGCCTTCCAGAACAGTCCGCGCATCTCGATCGACTACGGGGTGATGGAGCAGGCCGACACGGTCTACGTGGTGCCGGGCGCCTTCAACTGGAACGACGTGGGCGACTGGCGGGCCGTCTACGACCTGAGCGAGAAGGGCGAGCACGGAAACGTGATTGAGGGCGACGTCATCATGCAGGACTCCAGCCGGTGCCTCGTCCAGACCGAGGAGCGCCTCGTTGTGCTCGTCGGCATTAACGACCAGGTGGTGGTCGACACCGACGACGCCGTCCTCGTCTGCGACCGCGAGAGCGCTCAACAGGTGAAGCAGGTCGTGGAATACCTCCACGCGCACCAGTTTGAGGAGTACGTCTGAGTACGACAGCGGTCGGCGGACGACCGACGGCGGAAATCATCGAGATCGAGGAGCATCGCGGCGGTCCGCGGTCTGCCCTCACGTGAAGCGAAACAGGGATCGTCTTCTCCTGACCGGTTGCGGCCGTCCGGAATCAGAGGTACCGGTGCAGGTAGTCCATCACGGCATCGGGGCCGTCGAGGCGGGCGGCAGCCCGCGTGTCGTCGCCGCCAATCTTGATGGTAACGGCCTCCCGGTTCATGTCCTGCAAGGCCGCGAAGGCGTCCTCGTCCGTCACGTCGTCCCCCAGGTAGACGGGCACGCGGTCGGGGTGCGCCTCCGCAATGCGATGAACAGCGGTGCCCTTCGTGAGCCCCGCAGGCCGGAGCTCCACCACCTTCTTGCCCCAGATGGCATCGAGCACCTCCGGCAGGTCGGCGAGCCACTCGTCGAGCCGCGCCCGTATCCCCGGCTCGTCCTTCACGTCGCGGTAGTGCACCGCAAACGACTGGTCCTTCTCCTCCACCCGAAGCCCCTCGATCGACGGCACAGACGTGCGAAGGCGGCGGAGCGCCTCGGCGGCGGCGTCGGACATGAGATTGTTCGTCTCCCGCCCCACGATGCCCTCCTGCGCCCCGTGCAGTCCAATGGCGCGGTACGGGCGATCGAGGAACGACGAAAGCGCCTGCAGGTCGCGCCCCGTCACGATCCACAGGGGATAGTGCGCCTCCAGCTCTCGGAGGAGGTCGGGCGCCTCGGGGTGCGGCACCGCTGCCTCCGGGTCGTCGACGATGGGGGCGAGCGTGCCGTCGTAGTCCAGAAAGAAGAGGGGATCGTCAACGACGGGGGGCATGTGGCTGTACGGGTCGATGCGTACGGTCAAAGTGCGAGGAGACTGCCCTCCTGTCAGACAGCGTGAATCGTGATGCGTGACTCGTGACTGGAGTCGAAGCCGCCCTCACGCATCACTCCTGGATCGAGCTGAGGAAGTTGCCCGCCCAGTTGTGCACGTCGAGCGTCTCGGTGGTGTCCTTGAGCCCGTCGATCCGCTTCTCGCGCTCCTGCCGGGGCATTTCGAGGGCGGTGCGGATGGCGGTGGCCACGCCGCCGTGGTCGTAGGGGTTCACCTGCACGGCCTCGGGCAGCAGGTAGGCCGCGCCGGTGAGCTCCGAGAGGATGAGCACCCCGTCCTGCGAGGCAGTAATGAACTCCTGGGTGACTACGTTCATGCCGTCGCGGAGGGGCGTGATGAGCGCGGCGTCGGCCGCCCGGTAGAAGGCGCAGAGCTCGTACTGCGTGTACGTGCGATAGCGGTAATTGACCGGCACCCAGCTGTCCTGGGCAAAGCGGCCGTTGATGCGGCCCACCACCTCGTCGACCTCACGCCGGATTTTCTGATAGGACTCCAACTCCGTGCGGCTCGGCGTGGCGATCTGGAAGAAGCTCACGTTGCCGTGGTACTCGGGGTTGTCCTCCAGAAACTTCTCGAACGCCAGCATGCGGGAGCGGATGCCCTTCGTGTAGTCGAGCCGGTCGATGCCGATGACGATGTGATCGGAGCCGAGCCCGTCCCGAAATTTCTGTCCTTTCTGCCTGATGGACTCGTCGTGGGCCATCTCCTGGAACCGATTCACGTCGATCCCAATCGGGTGCGCCTCCACCCGGGTCACCTGCCCGTCGTACCGAACCCGGTTGCCATCCACCTCAGCGCCGAGCAAGACGTCGGCGCTCTCGATAAAGTTGTCGACGTACTCTTCCACGTGGAACCCGATGAGGTCGCACCCCAGCATGCCGCGGAGCAGCTCGCGCGACCACGGCAGGATGCGAAAGATTTCCATGGCGGGCCACGGAATGTGCCAGAAGTGCCCGATCGTGGCATCCGGTCGCTCCTGCCGGATGAGGTTGGGGGACAGCATCTGGTGGTAGTCCTGAATCCAGATGACATCTTCCCCGCCCCGCTCCGTCTCGTCGAGCACGGCCTCGGCGAAACGCTCATTGACGTGGCGGTACGTTTCGATGAACTCCTCATTCAGCTCGAGGTGCTGGATGAGGTAGTGCGACAACGGCCAGAGAATTTGATTGGCCATGCCATAGTAATACCCGTCGAGCTCCTCGGTACTCAGCGGCACGCGCCGCACGAGGAAGTCCGGATCGTCGGCCGGATACTCTTGACGCTCCGGCAGGTCCGGCTCCTCGCCCATCCCCACCCACAGGCCGCCCTGCTCTTCGAGGACGGGGAGGAGGGCCGTGGTGAGCCCGCCCACCGACGTTTCCCACCCCTCGTCGGTCTGTCGAATAGGGACGCGGTTCGCGACTACGGTTACACTCAAGGCAATGTCGGTGGCGTCGTGAAGGAAACATCGGATCTGGTGTTGCACCTCCGCTCCGCGGACCGACGTCCGAAGAGGGTCTAACTTAAGTTGCGACCTGCGGCGCTGTTTTCGGGGAGACGGAGAAGGGCTGACCGCAGACCGTGGAACAGGACGTTTCTCAGCAGTCCGCGGCCCGACGTCATTGAGGCAGCACTCTTAGCTCCCACAACGCAGGCCGGTCTGCTGGATGACCCTATGCGAAGGGGCTTCATGTAATGGAGAGGTGTTCACCAGCATACCAGTTTCTGAGAAGGAAGGCAAAAATAATCCGCACGCATCCGGCTCGCTGCTGGGCGGTGCGCCCTGTTACAGTCGGTTCCTTGGGCCCTCTCGAACCCAGTTCTGCCAAATTCGTTTTTTGCGATGCCGTTATGGTCCGACCGGCACGGCGGAGTACAGTTCGGCCAGACCGGTTGTCGCGGTGTTCGTTGTCGTGGCATTCGGCGCCTTGTACACTCGCCCTCGGTCGATGGTGTCAGTCCCGCTTGCCCCCGGTCTTCGTCTTCAATGCAGGAGGTAATAGGTCCCGATGACGTTCCCCGACCCCGACTCGTTCCGCGAGATCGACCACACCGGCGACATTGGAATTCAGGTGACCGCCCCGACGCTGCCCCGCCTCTTCGAGCGGGCGGCCCTCGGCACGTTTCACGTGCTCACCGACCTCGACGCGGTGCAGACGCCGGATGCGACGAGCATCGCGGTGGACGGGCGCGACCGGGAGGCGCTCATGGTGCGGTGGCTCTCCGAACTCAACTATCGCCACACCGTCGACAACGTCCTCTACGCCTCGTTCGAGGTAGCGTCCATCGATAACGCTAACGACGGCCTCACTCTCACGGCTACCGCCCGCGGCGAGCCCATCGACCCCAATCGGCACACCGTCTACACCGAACTCAAAGCGATCACGTTTCATGGCCTCGACGTGCATAAAACGGACAACGGCTGGGCCGTGCAGGTGATTTTTGACATGTGATTTTGGCTGGAACTGCCTGACCTGTCGCGACCGGTTCCCCCAATCGGAGACGCCGTTATTCTGGTGCGTGATACGTGAACCGTGATGTGGGCTTCACCGCGTGCGCTTTCTCACGCCTAATGCATCACGTTTCACTCGTCTCACGTTTCACTCGTCACGCCTCACGCATGCCCCGGCAACCTCTTTCCGACTCGATTCGTTTCTACAAGGCCTGCCTTCCTCCACCAACCAGTCGCTTTCCCGCCATGCCCAACTACGATCTCGAAAAGCTCGACGACTACCGCTGGCGCGTTCCGAAGCAGGGTCGCATGCAGGTGCCCGCCCGCCTGTACGCCACCGAAGAGATGCTGGAAGACATTCTCTCGGACGACGCCCCCCAGCAGGCGATCAACGTGGCCCACATGCCCGGCATCGTGGAGGCGTCGATGGCCATGCCCGATATTCACTGGGGCTACGGCTTTCCCATCGGCGGCGTGGCTGCGTTCGACGCCGACGATGGGGTGATTTCGCCTGGGGGGGTGGGCTACGATATTAACTGTGGCGTACGTTTGTTATCGTCCAAGTTAAAAAAAGAAGATCTTGACCGGCGCGACACCGAGCGTCTCGTCGACGCCCTTTTCCACCGCGTGCCGACCGGCGTGGGGTCGTCCGGCGCCCTTCGCGTCGATCATTCGACGCTGCCTCGCGTGCTGAAGAACGGCGCCGAGTGGGCTGTGAACGAGGGCTACGGCTCCGACGCCGACCTCGACGTGATCGAGGAGGGCGGGCAGGTAGACGGGGCCGATCCCGACGCGGTGTCCGCCCGGGCGAAGGAGCGGGGCTTGCCCCAGCTCGGCACGCTCGGCTCCGGCAACCATTTCCTGGAGGTCGGCTACGTGTCGGAGATCTACGATGAGGAAGCCGCCCGCGTGATGGGACTCGACGAAGGCAGCGTTACCGCCATCATCCACTCCGGCTCGCGGGGCTTCGGGTACCAGGTGTGCGACGATGCGCTGTCGGACATGGACAAGGCGATGAACAAGTACAACATCGAACTGCCCGACCGCCAACTCGCCTGCACGCCCATCGACTCGCCGGAAGGACAGAAGTACATTCGCGGCATGCAGTGCGCCATCAACTACGCCTTTGCCAACCGGCAAGTGATGGCCCACAACACGCGCCTTGCGTTTGAGGACGCCCTCGACGTGACGCCCCGCGAGCACGGCCTGCGCACGGTCTACGAGGTGGCGCACAACATCGCCAAGTTCGAGACGCACCGCGTGAACGGTGGCGAGCAGGAGGTATGCGTGCACCGGAAGGGGGCCACGCGGGCGCTCCCGGCGGGGCACCCGCTCGTGCCGGGCCGGTATCAGCACGTGGGCCAGCCCGTCCTCATCCCCGGCGACATGGGCCGCTACTCGTACGTTCTCGTCGGCACCGACGCGGCGATGGACGAGACGTTCGGCAGCACGTGCCACGGCGCCGGGCGCCAGATGAGCCGTCGCCGGGCCCGCAAGATGGCGGGCAACCGTAACGTCACCGCCGAGCTGGCCAACGAGGGCATCATTGTGCGCGGGGAGAGCAGCCGCACGGTCCGGGAGGAGATCTCGGAGGCCTACAAAGACGTGGCCGACGTGGTGGCGGCTGTGGAGGGCGCGGGCCTCTCGAAGAAGGTGGCGCAGCTCCGGCCGCTCGGCGTGATCAAAGGGTGAAGGGAAAGGGGGAAGGGGAGAGTGAGGGCGCGGGGGACGAGGTGCACTGTACCACCGGGCCGGTGGGGTCTACCTGAGTAAGAGCTGCGCAAGACGGTGTGACATTTCCGCGATCCGAGACGGAGGCTGCCATCAGCCCTCATTGCCTACCGCTTCCCCCGTGTCCACTTCCCCGTGCCGATTGTCTTCCGTGATGCCTGCCACCAGTTCGGCGAGCGCGTACTCCTTCGGCGCGACGATCTCAATGGTGATCACGCCGTCCTCCTCTTTGATCTTTACGACCGATCCTTCCCTGATCTGAGCCCGATCAGCGAGCGGACGGGGAATGCGTACCCCGAAGCTGTTGCCCTGTTTTTTCACCTTCTGCCGCATGGTCCGTGATGCGTGAATTCTTGAGCTACGAGTCTATGCTCTCACATTCTCACGCCCTCCTCCGTCCGCGCCGCTGGGCCTCCACACGTCCACACCTTCACGCTTCCACACCTCCCCCTCCCCCATTCTCCCATCTAGTACCCTCGCACGCACAGTCTCCAACCAAACGCTCACTCGCTCCCTCCGACTACCGGCGCACTGCCATCCTCCGGGGCCTCCAGGCGCGTCCGGAGGGCGGGCAGGGCATCGGGATAGTGCTCGCGGACGTACGCCACGAGCTTCTCTCGGATCTCGCAGCGCAGGTTCCAGAGCGTTGGGGCATCCTTGGCACTCGCGATCGCTCGGAGGGTGACGGTCCGTTCTGACGTGTCTGTCACCTGCAGTCCCACCACATCCTCGTCCCAGTGCTCCGACGCCTCGACGATGCGCTGCAGCTCCTCGCGCAGGTCCTGGACCGGCACTGAATAGTCGAGGTAGAGGAAGACCGTCCCGATGAGGTCCGAGGAGGTCCGGGTCCAGTTCTGGAAGGGTTTTTCGATGAAGTGGGTGATGGGCAGGACGATGCGTCGCCGATCCCACACGCGGACTACGACGTAGGTGAGCGTGATCTCTTCGACCCATCCAAACTCGCCCTCGACGATGACCACGTCGTCGACCCGAATGGGCTGGCTGAGAGCAATCTGGATCCCCGCGACAAGGTTGCCGAGGGTCCGTTGAGCCGCGACGCCCACCACGATGCCCACGATGCCCGCCGAGGCCAGCAGGCCGGCGCCGAGCTCGCGGAAGGACTCGTACTGCATGAGAACAATCCCGGCGGCGATGATAATGATGGCCGTCGCGGCAACACGGCGCAAGATACGCGTCTGCGTGACAACTTTCCGGGCCTCCACGTTTTCCGGAACGCCCGTTTTGTAGCGCTTGGAGACCGCCTCTTCCACGGCATAGAGAATGGCTACAAGGAGCCAGGCCACCCCGACGATCACGAGGATCCGAAGGCCATTCTCAAGGATGAGCTGAGCCAAACCGGAGACCGACGCCTGAACAGTGGGGAGGGCGGCGTAGACGCAGAGCGCAGGCACAAGAATGCGCATGGGCCACCGGATTCGGCGCAGCAGTGCCCCACGAAGGGGCAACGTCCAATCGGTCTCCCGCGTGAAGGCGCGGAGGAGACGGTGCAGACCAGCGTAGAGGAGCCCTCCAAGCACAGCAGCCCCTCCGAGAATGAGCAGCACTTCAAGTCCAGCGCGGCCCGTCGAGAACAGCGAATCAGCGGTGAGGTCCTGCATACCGGAATGAATGGTGGGTGCAAGTACGCGTGACGGACCCTCCTACTCGGTCAGCTCCGTGGCCTCATCAAACTCGACGCCCACGAGCGTCGATACGCCCTGCTCCTCCATCGTGACCCCGTACATGCGGTCCGAAAGGTCCATGGTGCGCTGGTTGTGGGTGACGAGAATGAACTGGGTGTCGGCCTCGAAGCGGCGCACGAGGTTCATGAACCGCTCCACGTTGGCGTCGTCGAGGGGGGCGTCCACCTCGTCGAGCACGCAGAAGGGGCTGGGCTTCACGAGGTAAATGGCGAAGAGGAGGGCCGTGGCCGTGAGGGCCTTCTCGCCGCTGGAGAGCTGGTCGAGCGTGACGGGCCGTTTGCCGCGGGGCTTGGCGATAATTTCGATGGCCGAGTCGATGGGATCGTCCGGATCCTCAAGCTGCAGCTCCGCGGAAGCGCCTTCCCCGAAGAGTTCGGCGAAGATGTTGCCGAAGCTCTCCTTGATCTCGTCGAAGGTCTCCATGAAGCGCGCCGAGGCCTTCGTGTTGAGCTCCTCAATCGTGTCGAGGAGCGTGTCTTCGGCCTCCTCCAGGTCCGTTTTCTGCTCTTGGAGAAAGTCGAGGCGTTCCTTCTCCTCCTCGTACTCGTCGAGCGCAAGGGGATTGACGTCGCCGAGCGCATTGATGGTGCCCCGGAGACTTTTCACCTCAGACTGGGCCTCAGATTCGTCGAAGTCGTCGGGCACAGTCACAGGATTGTCGGCCAGGTCACGGTCGTAGTCCGCATGAATGCTGTCAAGAAGATCCCGGGTGCGCGTCTCGACCTCCGCGAGCGCAACGGCGGCCTCGTTTTTCTGCTGAAGGGCCTCTTCCCGCTCCCGACGAATCGACCGGAGGCGGGCCTCCACGTCGTCGATCTCGGCCTTCGTCTCCTGCAGGGCTGTCTCCGCCTCTTCCACGGCCTGGTCCCACGTCCCACGCTCGTCGCGGAGGGATTCAATCTGTGCGTCCAGCTCGGTCTGTTGGTCGAGGGCCTCCTCGATGTCCGATTCGAGCGCCTCGATTTCGGCCTTGCGCTCGCCGGTGCGGCGGTCAATGTCGTCGATCTGCGTGCGGGCCCGGTCGAGATCCTGCTCCAAGTTGTCGACCCGATTCCGCGCCTCTACGGCCGCCACCTGGGCCTCGCTGAAGGCGTCGACGGCAGTCCGCTCGCGCTCTTCGGCCGCCGCGAGCGCCTCCTCCGCCTCGGCTCGTTCCTGGCGGCGCGTCGTCATCGTGTCCTCGGCCGCCTGCGCCTCCCGGCGCAGCGTGTCGACGCGGTCCCCGTGGGCGGCCAGGTCTTCGTCGATCTCGTCGAGGCGCTCCTGGAGCTCCGTGCGCCGCTCGTCGACCGACTCGCGCTCGTAGCGGAGCCGCTCCAGCCGCTGCTCGGCGTCGGCGAGGGCCGTCTCTGCCTCCTCCACCGCCGATTCGTAGGAGGAAAGGTCGATTTCTTCGAGCGCCGCCCGCGCCTCCGCCACAGTGTCCTCCTGCTCCTCACAGGCATCCTGCAGTTCGCCCCGCTGCTCGCACGCCCGTTCCAGCTGCTCGCGGCGTCCCAGTCGGCTGGCGGCGGCGGACACGTCGTCCTTCTGGCTTCCGCCCTGAAGCACCCCGCGGGCATCGACCCACTCGCCGGTGCGGGCGAAGAGGCGAATTGATTGGGACTGCTCCTGGGGCTGCTCCACAAGCGCCTCCGCGTCGTCGAGCGTGTCGACGAGGTAGCAGTCGTGCAGCAGCACGTCGGCCAGGGGCTCGTGGTCGGACTCCGCCGTGCGGACCTTCTCGCGAAGAGAAACGGCGCCGTCGGGGGGCGGGGCGCTCGGCACTTCATCGGGGAGCCGATCGAGCACGATGAAGGACGTTTGCCCCTTCTCGGCATCGCGCAGGCGGGCGATGGCGGCCCGCGCCTCCCGGGCGGTCGGCACCACGACGCACGACGCGAGGTCGCCCAGGGCCGCGTCGAGTGCCACGCGCACGTCGTCGTCGCAGTTCAGCACGTCGGCCACAGTGCGGAGGTCGTCGAAGAGGTCCTCCGCGGCCAAAAACTGCACGGCGTCCGAGAACTCGTCGTAGCTCGCCACGAGCCCTTCGAGAAGCTCCACCTCCGCGGCGGCCGCGTCGCGTTGTCGCTCCAGGTCCCGGAGCTCCTCGTTCGCCGCCTCCAGGGCCTGCTCGCGGTCGTCGCGCTCGGCCTCCGCCTCGTCCAGAGCCGTTCGGGCCTCTTCTAGGGCCTGTACGGCGGCCTCGTGGTTGGCGTCGGCCTCGTCGATGCGATCGTCGAGTGCCTGGGCGTTCTCCGCCAGATCGTCGAGCTGATCCTGCGCGCGGGCCTTCTCTTCCTCTAGCAGCTCCTGGCGGTTCGTGAGTCGGTCGAGTTCGCGGGTGCGCTCAGCGTATGCGTCCTCGGCCGCCTCGGCGTCCTGGCGGAGCTGACGAACCTGCTCGCGGAGCTCGTTTGCGGCTGCCGTCGCCTCGTCGCGCTCGGTTCGGGCCTCCTCAAGGGTCGCCTCCGCCTCTTCGAGCGCCGGGCGCGCCTGCTCCAGGGCACTCTCCAGGCGCTGCACCTCGTCGGTGAGGGCCTTGCGCCGCTCGCGGGCCTCCTGCTGGGCCTGCTGGGCCTCGTCGCGGTCGCTGCGGGCGCGGGTCAGGCGCTCGCGCTGCAGGCGCTGCTCCGCTTCGAGCTCTCGCACGCGGGCCCGATGCTCCTGCAGGGCCTCCCGGCGCTCCTGGAGGGTTTCCTCCTGTACCTCGAAGGCGTCACGCAACTCCTCGAGCCGACGCTCGGTCGTCCGCTCGTCCTCCGCCAGCGACGCGGCCCGCTCCCCGTGCTCCTGTTCTTTCGCCTCCAGCTCCTCCTGCCGCTCTTCGAGCCGGTGGTACTCGACCTGAGCGAGCAGCAGCTCCAGGTGCCGGAGCTCCGCCTCCGCCTCCCGGTACTGCTGCGCCTTTTCGGCCTGCCGCTCTAGGCGCTCCACCTGCGCACCCACCTCGTCGGTCAGGTCGCGGATGCGCTCCAGGTCGGTCTGCGTGCTGTCGAGCTTGCGGAGGGCCTGGCGCCGGCGCATCTTGTAGCGCGTGATGCCGGCCGCCTCCTCGAACATGCGACGGCGATCCTCGGTGGAGCCGGACACCAGCTCGTCGACCATCTTCAGCTCAATCACCGAATAGGCGTCGGCCGCCATGCCCGTGTCCATGAACAGGTCGGCAATGTCCTTGAGGCGGCACGTCGTCCCGTTCATCAGGTACTCCGAGGTCCCGTCCCGAAACAGCCGGCGGCCAATGGTGACCTCCGAGTACTCCGTCGGCAGCACGCCGTCGGTGTTTTCGATGGTGAGCTCCACCTCGGCCATCCCGAGCGGACGGCGGTCCACCGTGCCGTTGAAGATGAGGTTTTCCATCTTCTCGGACCGCAGCACCGTGGGCCGCTGCTCCCCGATCACCCAGCGGATGGCGTCCACGATGTTCGACTTGCCACACCCGTTCGGCCCCACGATAGTCGTCACCCCGGGATCGAAGGTGAGCGTGGTGGCGTCGGCGAAGCTTTTGAAGCCCTGCAGTTCGAGTTTGCTGAGGTACATAGACCCGATGCGTCGTCACAGAGAGGCACTGCGCGTCGTCCAGGGAACCAACTCGGCGCAACGCGCCAACCTGGGCGGGGCGAGATTAGTTCAAGGAAAGAGATCGACTGCCGTTTTGCAAACGAGATGGATCGCCCGAAAATCCCGGTATATCTCCGTCTCGGACGGGATGCCCCCTCCACGACCAGTCGATTCTGTTATTGTCTCGTCCCAGGAAGCATCTCTACAGACCAAAGCGAAGCAGGAGCGACCACGTTCGGGTTTTTCCCCTCGCCGGGAACGCCACCTCGAAGGGCTGGTCCTCCACGTTTCGGGCCACGTTCCTCAATCCCCAAGCCCGGCGTGCAGTGAAGCGTAGCCGCCGGTCCCGAATCGGAATCGTTGCCCCAATCCCCGCAATGATCCCCACGTTGGTCCGACGAAAGAACGAGATTCCCGTGTTGAAGGCCACGTCGAGGTCGTCCGGCGTCTGGCGTTCGAACAGCTTGACGGCCCCGAAGCCCCCGGCCTCTCCGTGGACGACGACCGACCGCACGGCGGGCGTCTTCAGGTGAAAGAGCAGGGGCAGTTCGAGGTATCCCGCGCCGTACTCGATTCCGCCGTCCTCCTCCGCTCTAATTTCCGCGCCTTTCTGATTCAGAAGGAGTTCTGGCTGAATCGAGACGGAGCCGAGGAGGGGCTGCCGCACCACAAGTCCCCCACCAACCGTCGCGTAGCTTGCCGGGTCGGCGTCCGGAGACTGCATCGTCACCTGGGTGACGCCCAGCGTGAGCCGATACTGGCGGTGCTCCTGCCCGTGGCTCGGGGACGCCTGGGCCCCGAGAAGGCCTGCCAGAACGAGAGCACCGATGACAAATCGCATGATGAATGGGGCTCTGATCCGATCAGAACCTGTTTTGCGAGTGGATGCGAAGCCGAGACACAGTGGGCGACGCACATGAACGGTGCCCAAGCGAGCCCTGTAGCTGCGCTACCGGGCGAGTGCAGAAACCGTTCTGTGCGAGATCCACGAAGTCGCAGGCCGTAGACATCTCGCCAAACAGGTTCTCAAGGTTCGATCGGGGCGTCGGGGCAGAAATAAGAACGCTCGGCGAAACGGAGAGCATGGACGACGGATCCCGGAGGGCGAGGGCTCCTCGTTGAGAACCGGTCTCGTCCGTGAGAGCGCTCCCGGATCCACGCCGCTATGGTCACAGCAAACGTGTGGGCCCGTACGGCAGTCCGCCGACCGCGGTCTACCGTCGAGGACAACTGTAGACCGCCACGGGCGTTCACCACGACGCTGCGAGTCACGCCGCGCGCCCTCTTTCCGTTTCTACTCTTCACCAACACTCACCGCTGATGCCGGACGTAGAAACGACGCCCGAGATCGACCTGGACGCCATCGACTCCGAAGAGGCCGCCGCAAGGGCCGCCGGGCAGCTCCGCGAGGCACTCCGGTACCACAACTACCGCTACTACGTCCTCGATGACCCAGTCGTCTCCGACGCCGACTACGACCACCTCTTCCAACAGCTCCAGGAGATCGAAGACGAGTACCCAGACCTCCAGACGCCGGATTCTCCGACCCACCAGGTCGGCGGTCTTGTGCGCGACGAGCTGGGAACGGTGCCCCATCCTTCCCCCATGCTCAGCCTAAAGGCCGTCTACGAGGAGGCCGACGTGCGCAACTTCGACGAGACGTGCCGCGACGAGCTTGGCCGCGAGACCGTGACCTACACCGCCGAGCCGAAGTTCGACGGGCTGGCCGTGGAGCTGATCTACGAGGACGGGCAGCTGGTGCAGGCCGCCACCCGGGGGGACGGCGAGACGGGCGAAGAGATTACGGCCAACGTCAAGACCATTGAGGGCGTCCCCCTCCGCCTCCGCGACGACGAGCGCCCCGTCCCCGACCGGCTCGTGGTGCGGGGCGAGGCGTACATGCGCATGGACGAGTTCAACGCGTTCAACCGCCGGCGCGAGGAGGAGGGCAAAAAACCGTTCGCCAACCCGCGCAACGCCGCGGCCGGGTCGCTCCGACAGCTCGACTCCAACATCACTGCGCGGCGGCCGCTCCGCATCTTCTTCTACGAAGTTGCCGACGACGGGCGGGACTTCGACACGCACGCCGAGGTGCTGAGGGTCCTGCCCGAATGGGGCCTGCGCGTCTGCAAGGAGCACATTCGCCTCTGCGACGGCATCGACGCGGCGCTGAGCCACTACGAGGAGGTCGTCGGGGTGCGGGACGATCTGCCCTACGAGATCGACGGGCTCGTCATCAAGGTGAACGACTTTGCGGGGCACGGGACGCTCGGCGTGCGGGACCGGGACCCGCGCTGGGCCGTGGCTTACAAGTTTCCCCCGCGCCGCGCCACCACGACCATCGAGGACATCTTCGTGCAGGTGGGGCGCACGGGCCGCATCACACCCGTCGCCGTGCTGGCGCCCGTGGAGGTGGGCGGGGTGGAGGTGACCCGCGCCTCGCTCCACAATCAGAACGAGATCGACCGCAAGGACATCCGCATCGGCGACAGGGCACTCATCGAGCGGGCCGGCGACGTGATCCCGCAGGTCGTGAAGGTGATTGAGGACGAGCGCGACGGGTCCGAGGAGCCGTACCACATTCCCGACACGTGCCCCGTCTGCAACGCCGAGGTGATTCTCAGCGACGACAAGAAGCAGGCGTTTTGCACGGGGGGCATGACGTGTGAGGCCCAGTTTCGGGAGCGGCTGAAGCACTACGCCTCCCGCGAGGCGACAGACCTCGAGGGGCTGGGCGACAAGCGCGCCGAGCAGCTCATTGACGCGAGCCTCATCGAGCGCATCTCGGACCTGTACGAGATCGAGAAGGAGGACCTCCTGACACTGGAGCGCTACGCGGACAAGTCCGCTCAGAACCTGATCGACGAGATCGAGGCGAGCCTGGAGCAGGCCTTCGACCGGTTCATCTACGCCCTCGGCATCCCGCTGGTCGGCTCGGCCACGGCGCGGCTGCTCGCCCAGAACTTCACGTCCTTGGACGACCTCATGGAAGCCCCCGAGGCCCAGTTGCGAGCCCTCGACGAGATCGGGCCCGAGGTCGCCCACAGCATCGTCACCTTCTTCGCGGACGACGACAACCGGGCGGTGATCGACGAAATTCGGGGCGCGGGCCTGACCCTGAACAACCCCTACGCGGAGGACGAGGCATCGCTGGGGGACCTCACGTTCGTCTTCACCGGTAGTCTGGACCGCTACACGCGCAGTGAGGCCAAGCGGCTCGTGGAGCAGCACGGGGCGAACGCGACCTCCAGCGTCAGCGGCCATACCGACTACGTGGTGGCCGGCCCCGGCGCCGGGCGGAAGCGCGATGACGCCCAAGAACTCGGCGTGCCCGTGCTGGACGAAGGGGAGTTCATCGACCTGCTCCGAAGCCAGGGACTCGACGCGTAGCGTTTAAGTCCGGGACGGCCGTCCGGAGGTGAATCCATTCACAGATGAGCGGGCGGGGGCGACGCTCGATACGCTTCTGGAACCGAGTGATCTCCGCGTTGACGCCGTGCAGCCGATGGACCTGTTTCTGCACACCCTGCACGTGGAGACGGTCGTTCGGTTGACACATTCGAGGATTGAGGGTTGAGGATCGCGGGGGAAGCGGCCGTAATTCGTGGATTCGGCAGCAGAACTCTTTACGAAAGAAATAGGCTACGAACCCGTGTTGCAGAATCCGTCGGCGCGCTGGATCATTCGTCGGAGCATGGCACCGATGTGTGCCCAGGAATCGTCGAATTCAGAGTATTCTTCCTCGTTGAGGTATCCGCAGGAGCGGGCATGATCGAGCCACGATTGCGTCTCCATCGCTTCGCCAAGCGCCTGGGTCACCTTGTTGATGAAGGCTGCACGATACTGGCGTCGAGCCCAGGCTTCTGCCAAGAGGGCGGTGACCGCCCGGGAGGACCGTCGAATCTGATCCGTCAGTGCGTACTTCTCCTCTTCAGGAAATTGCTGGGACCGCTCGAAGATCCTTCGGGCGTGCCGGTGCGCCATCCGGTAGACCTTGAGGTCTCGAAAACTTTCAATCTTCGGCATAGAAGCATCTGCAAAATCGACAGAAAAAGCCGGGTCCGGAAGACACATCCGGCCGTCAATCCATAACGTCGAGCCGGTCGATCTCACGATTCGACCCTCGACTCTCGATCCTCGGATTTTATCACGTTCATTGCTCATCTCTCCAACTGCCTGGCCCTCACGTGAAAAAAACGGCGTTCATAACTGGCGGCACCGGCTTCGTCGGCAGCCATCTCGTCGAAGAACTCTTGCGCCGCGACACCCATGAGGTGCGGTGCCTCGTGCGGTCCGACCCGAAGTGGCTGGCAGACCTGGACGTCGAGTACGTCCGCGGGGACCTCTCGGACGTGGAGGTGCTCTGGACCGCGCTCGACGGGGTCGACGAGGTGTACCACGTCGCGGGCCGGACGCGGGCGCCGACGGAGGACGCCTTCTACGAGGCCAACGTGCAGGCGGCGCTCAACCTCATGGGCGCCGTCCAGCACGCCGCGCCGGACCTCGATCGCGTGCTGGTCACGAGCAGCCTGGCGGCGGTCGGTCGCTGCGAGGAGGGCGTGGCGACAGAGGGCGTGCCCCTCCAGCCGGTGAGCATGTATGGTCGCAGCAAGGCGCAGATGGAGACGGCACTCCGCGACCGGCCGGAGATGACGCCCGAATCGTACGCGGAGGCCCTCCCCCTCACGGTCGTCCGCCCGCCCGCCGTGTACGGCCCGCGCGACCGCGACATCCTCGACTTCTTCCAGGCCGTCAAGCGACACGTGTGTCCCATCGTCGGGAGCGGATCGGCGCGAATCCTGAGCCTTGTGCACGTCCGCGACCTCGCCGCCGGAATGGTCGAGGCCTGCCGCCACCCCGACACGGTCGGCGAGACGTACTTCCTTGGCAGCGAGCGGCCCCACACCTGGAACGAGGTGAAGCGCGCCGCCACCGCGGCACTCGACACGTGGGCCGTCACAGTGCCGGTGCCGGGCCCCCTCGTTGGACTCGTCGGTGCGGCGTCCGACACCTGGGGCACCCTTACCGGCACCCATCCGCCCTTCAACCGCGACAAGGCCCGCGAACTCCGGCACGCCTGCACCGCCTGCGCCATCAACAAGGCCCAGCAGGACTTCGGCTATCGCCCCTCTATCGGGCTGGACGAGGGCGTGGCCGGGACCATTCGGTGGTACCAGTCCCACGGCTGGCTGTGACGCCGAGGTCGGTCGGGGCAGCTGCGAATCCTTGTCGCGGGTGTGCCGTACATGCAAACCACCCCAGGCGGGGAGCCCGCATCTCTTCCACGACCAAATGCATTCGTCCTACCGTGAGCAGCCTCGGATTCAACACGGGCTACATCGAAGAACTGTACAAGCAGTATCAGGAGGACCCCGACAGCGTCAGTGAGAGCTGGCGGGAGTTCTTTGCCGATTACGATCCGGACGCCACGTTCGTCCCCGCCACGAAAACGACCACGGAGACCCCGACGACCGGTGACGGCGAGGCGACCACGCCGCCTCCGGAACAGCCCACTGAAACGGAGCCGGAGGCCCGCGAGGCACCGCCCGAGTCGCCTCCCTCCCGCCCCGCTCCGGAGACGGAGGACGGTGTGGTGGACCCCCTGCGCCCAGCCTCCGCCCCGGCAGTCGACGAGGACAAGGCGGACGTGACGGCCATGACGGGTCCCTCGGCGAAAGTCGTCGAGAACATGGAGGACAGCCTCGGCATCCCGACGGCCACCTCCGCACGTACCATTCCGGTGAAGCTGCTGGAGGAAAATCGCACGCTTCTGAACGACTACCAGAAGCAGGTCGGCGGCGAGAAGGTCTCCTACACCCACATCATCGCCTACGCGATGGTGCAGGCCATGCAGGAATACCCCGATATGAACACCACCTTCCGCCGTGACGACGAGGGGACCCCGGAGCACGTGAAGCCCGATCAGATCAACCTCGGGCTCGCCATCGACGTAGAACGCCGGGGCGAACGCACGCTCCTAGTGCCCAACATCAAAGACGCGGGCAGCCTCAACTTTGCGGAGTTTCTGGGAACGTACAACAGCATCGTCGGGCGGGCCCTCGACGGGGACCTCGACCTGTCGGACTTCCAGGGCACTACGGCCACCCTCACCAACCCCGGCATGATCGGTACGTCGATGAGCGTGGCGCGCCTGATGCCGGGCCAAGGGGTCATCGTGGGCGCCGGTGCCATCGGCTATCCGCCGGAGTACCGCGGCTACGATCCGGAGGTTGCGAGCAAAGCGGGCGTCTCGCCGGTCATGACACTCACCTCCACCTACGATCACCGCGTCATTCAGGGGGCCACCAGCGGGGCCTTCCTCAACTACATCGAGGAGCTCCTGATGGGCGATCGCGGTTTCTACCAGGATGTGTTTGCGGACCTGGGCGTGCCCCACCAGCCGTTCCGCATGGCGACGGACTCCACGCCACAGCTCGGCCAACCTCAGCCGCAGGATGAGCTCGACATGACAGAGAAGCAGGCGGCCGTCCTCCAGCTCATCCGGGCCTACCGGGTCCGCGGCCACCTGCAGGCCGACACCAACCCGCTGGGCTACGAGTGGCAGTACCACTCCGAGCTCGACCCCGCCACCTACGGCCTCACCGTGTGGGACCTCGATCGCGAGTTTATCACCGGCGGCCTCGGCAGCGAAGAGAAGCTTCCCCTGCGCGAGATCCTGTCCATCCTGCGGAAGGCTTATACCAACAAGATTGGGACGGCCTTCATGCACATCTCCGATCCCGAGGAGAAGCGGTGGATCCAGAACCGGATCGAGCCGATGCGGAAGGCCGAGCCCCCCTCCGAGGAGGAGCGGCGCCGCATCGTACAGACGCTCAACGCGGCGGAGGCCTTCGAGCGCTTCCTGCACACCAAGTACATCGGCCACAAGCGCTTCTCGCTGGAGGGCGCGGAGACGATGATTCCGATCATCGACACCCTCCTCTCCGACGCCGCCGACGACGGCGTGCAGGACGTGGTGGTGGGCATGGCCCACCGCGGCCGCCTCAACGTGCTGGCCAACATCATCGGCAAGCCCTACGAGGAGATCTTCTCCAAATTCGAGGGCAACATCGACCCGAACACCACCCAGGGCTCGGGCGACGTGAAGTATCACCTCGGGGCCAAGGGCGACGTCACCTCCCCCGATGGCAACACGCTCGGCGTGTCGCTGGCCTCCAACCCCAGCCACCTGGAGGCGGTCAATCCCGTCGTGGAGGGCATGTCGCGGGCCAAGCAAAACCTGCTGCGCGACGCGCATCCCGAGGCCGACGAGAACGACTACCACGACGCCGTGATGCCGCTGCTGGTGCACGGCGACGCGGCCTTCCCGGGCCAGGGCGTGGTGGCCGAAACCCTAAACCTCAGCAAGCTGCGCGGCTACACCACCGGCGGCACCGTCCACCTGGTCATCAACAACCAGATTGGCTTTACGACGCCGCCGGGGGCTGCCCGGAGCTCCACCTACGCCACGGATTTGGCTCAGGCCATCGAGGCGCCCATCTTTCACGTCAACGGCGACGACCCGGAGGCGTGCGTCCGCATCGCGCGGCTGGCGTTTGAGTACCGCCAGCGCTTTAACAAGGACGTGGTCATCGACATGATGTGCTACCGCGTCCACGGGCACAACGAGGGCGACGAGCCCACCTTTACGCAGCCGCTGCTCTACGAAAAGATTGAGCAGAAGCGGTCCCCGCGCAAGCTCTACACCGAGATGCTCCTGCGCCGCGGCGACATCGAGCCGGACGAGGCCGAGCAGATGCTCGACGACTACCGGAATCGTCTGCAGGAGGCCTTCGACCGCACGAAGGACCTGGAGGAGAAAGACGCCGAGGAGGCCCTCGAGGAGCGCATGCAGCGGAAAGGACCCACGCGGCTCCCCACGGTCGACACGACGGCGGAGCGCGAGCACCTGGAGCGGGTCGTGGAGGTGCTCACGGACTTCCCCGACGACCTCAACGTCCACCGCAAGCTGGAGCGGCTCTTCGGCAAGCGCGACGAGCTATTCTACGAGCAGGAGCGCATCGACTGGGCCTTTGCCGAGGCGCTCGCCTTCGGCTCGTTGCTGCAGGAAGGCACGCGCGTCCGCCTCAGCGGGCAGGACTCGCGCCGCGCCACCTTCAGCCAGCGCCACGCCGTCCTCATCGACCAGGAGACCGGCGAAGAGTACACGCCGCTCAATCACCTGAGCGACGACCAGGCGCGGCTCCTGATTTATGACAGTCTACTGTCGGAGTACGCCGTCTGTGGCTTCGAGTACGGCTACTCGGTGATGGACTCGGAGGCGCTGACCTGCTGGGAGGCCCAGTTCGGCGACTTTGCCAACGGCGCGCAACTGGTGTGGGATCAGTTCGTGAGCGCCGCCGAGGAGAAGTGGGGCCAGACCTCCAGTCTCGTGGCCCTTCTGCCCCACGCCTACGAGGGCCAGGGGCCCGAGCACTCGTCGGCCCGCCTGGAGCGCTTCCTCCAGCTCTGTGCCGAGCAGAACATGATCGTCGCCAACTTCTCCACCCCGGCCAACTACTTCCACGCCCTGCGCCGGCAGGTGGCGCGCGACGTGAAGAAGCCGCTCATCATCATGACGCCCAAAAGCCTGCTTCGGCATCCGAAGTGCGTGTCTACGCCCGATGACCTGACCGGCGGCGGCGTGGAGGAGGTCCTTCCGGCCGAGACGGACCCGGCCGACACCACGCGCCACATCCTCTGCAGCGGCAAGGTCTACTACGACCTCATCGAGGCGCTGGAGGACGACAAGCGGCGCGACGACATTGCGATCACGCGCCTGGAGCAGTTCTATCCCTTCCCGGAGGCGGAGCTGCAGGAAGAGCTGGAGCGCTACGCCGAGGCCGACGAGACGGTGTGGGTCCAGGAAGAGCCGCAGAACATGGGCGCCTGGTCATTCGTGCACCCGCGGCTCGACGACCTGCTCGAAGCGATTCACGGCCCGTGCGAGCAGCGCATTCAGTACGTGGGTCGACCTGCTAGTGCCAGCCCGGCCACCGGCTCCGCCAAGGTGCATGACCGCGAGCAGGAGCAACTCGTCGGCGATGCGATCGACGTGTGATCCGGAGCACTTGCCAAGTCCAATTTCTCCTCCACCACACCCCCAATCATGTTCGACGTACCGAAGAAAATCCTCCGGGCAGAAGACGGTACCCCCGTCGCTGTTCAGATCGAGTACGACGATTGGAAGCGTATTGAGGAGAAACTACAGACGCTCCCGCTGGACTCCGCTGAAGACAACGACGAAACTGCGTTCGAGCGGGTCCTGAATGCTTCCCAAGGCACCTGGACGGCGGGCGATGGGCTGGAGTACCAGCGTCGTCTCCAAGCTGAATGGGATCGATCGGACAATCTCTCCGACCCCGACTCATAGCTGGTGGGTATGGATACCTCCGTTCTTCTGGATTCGGTGATCCTCATCGATCACTTCAACGACATCGACAAGGCAACAGATTACCTCCGGTCTGTCCGTACGGACGCGGTGTTGTCCGTCGTGACCCGTGCGGAAGTTCTAGTTGGCTTTGAGTCCGAGAAGGCCCGAAGTCGAGGCGCCGCCTTGCTCAATCATTTTGCGTGTCTCCCGATCACCGTGGAGATTGCTGATCGCGCTGCCGTTCTGCGTCGCAATCGCGGATGGAAGCTGCCGGACGCCTTTCAGGCAGCTCTCGCAAAGCAACACAGTCTCTCCCTCTCGACCCGAAACATACGGGATTTCGACGCAGACCAGCATCCGTTTGTAGTGGTCCCGTACACACTCTGAGGTTACGGTCGTAAATCTCTCATTTCCCCGACCCCCCCTCCGTTCGACCAGGATCTCGAGCGATCTACTGAGCAAGGGGCTCGCGCACTATATAGAAAAAGGGACGGATCCGTGAGGACCCGTCCCTGATTGGGGCGCCGAACCCGTCTCCAAACGGTTCGGCGTCAAAATGGAAGGCGGCCTACTTGAGCTTCCGGTTGTCGCCTCGCTTCTCTTCGCGGTGGCGGCGGCGCCGCGCCCGCTTTGCATCGAGGCGCTTCTCTTCCGAGGGCTTCATGTATGTCATGTTCTGCCGGTACTCCTGCAGCACACGACTGCGGTTGACCTGACGCCGGAAGCGCTTGAGAGCACGATCAATGTCTTCGTTGTTTCGGACTTTGACACCAACAGACAAGGTAGATCCCTCCGTAGGGAGTTTGGTTCTGAGATACAGCGGGTTGTGATCAAAAGGGTCCCCCGGAAACGCAAGGCCGAGAGGCATGTTTCTCCCTGCGTCCTGTCTCCTTATTTTGCCTGACGGCGTTTTCCAATGCGGCTCCCCTCGTCCCTCGTCCTCGCGACCGGCAACCCCGGCAAGGTCGACGAGCTTCGGGCTCTGCTCGCCGACCTTCCGCTCACGCTCCGCCCCGCCAGCGACCTCGACGCTCCCCCCGACGTGACCGAGGACGCTGATACCCTCGACGGGAACACCCGAAAGAAAGCACGCGCATTCCACGAACACACCGGCCTTCCCACCCTCGCCGACGATACAGGGCTGGAGGTGGCGGCGCTCGACGGCGGCCCGGGCGTCCACACCGCCCGGTTTGCCGGACCTGACGCCACGCCCGACGACAACAAGCGCCGCCTGCTGGACGTGATGGAGGGGGTTGAGGATCGCCGAGCCCGCTTCCGCACCGTCGCCGCCCTCGTGGAGGACGACGGCACTACGCGGACCTTCGAGGGCATCTGCTCCGGCACCATCACGACCGAGCCGCAGGGGGACGGCGGTTTTGGGTACGACCCGCTCTTTCTGCCGGACGGCCGCGACCAGACCTTCGCGGAGATGCCGGCGGCGGCCAAGAACGAGGTCAGTCATCGCCGCAAGGCCCTGGATGCCGTCCGCCAATTCCTGGCAAGTGGGGACTGACGCATACTGTAAAGGCGTCCCGGCGGGACGCCTCTTCAGGAGCCTTCCTCCTACGTTCCAATCGGAAATCCCGACCCTTTTCTACATGATTGCTCTGGTTCAGCGCGTCTCCGAGGCCTCGGTCGACATCGACGGCGACACCGTCGGCGCCATCGGCGACGGCCTGCTCATCCTGCTCGGCGTCCACGAGGACGATACGACGGCCCAGAGCGAGTGGTGCGCGAAGAAGTGTGCCCACCTGCGCGTCTTTCCCGACGCCGACGGCAAGATGGATGAGTCGCTCCTCGACACCGGGGACGATGCGCTCGTGGTCCCTCAGTTTACGCTATACGGAGACGTGACGCGCGGGAACCGTCCCTCTTTCACGGAGGCCGCCCCACCTGACCGGGCCGACCGCCTCTACGAGCACTTCGTCGCCGAACTGGAGGGGCATCTCGGCCAAGAGGTCCCCACTGGCGAGTTCGGCGCGCTGATGGATGTCCATCTCACGAACGACGGGCCTGTAACCCTCTGGGTAGAGCGCCGCGCCGACGAATGAGGTGCGCGACTGTTGGGCTCCAGCGGGGGGTCGTGGAGCCTCGCAGTTCAAAACTTTCTTCGTCATTCCCTGTGATAGTTTTTTCTGTCGTGGAGGTGGAGAATTTTGCACGTGGCAGGTCGCGGGATGCACTCGAAGACCAGAAATCGCGCTGCATACTGGTCAACCCGAGGGCCAAGCGTGTATGACAAGTAAACTCCCTCCCACTGTCGTCGCCGTCATCATGGACCACTTTCCCCTATCAAATCGAAGTGTTTCCATTGTCCTCACGATTGCCGCGACGCTCTTGCTGACTCGGTGCTCGCTCCTGTCTGAGCAGGACTCCTCCTCGGCCCTCGACTGTTCGGTTCAAAACATGCCCACTCCGACGGAAATGGGCTGCTCCTCACTGACTGATCTTCGAGAGGCGCAACTCCTGTCGGTCTGGCTCACCGGCAAGCTGCGTCCGGATACCACCCTGACGGGGCGTTTCTGCCAGGATCTCGATCGGCTCCGAGAGCAGTTTTCCGACTCGTACCCCGTGGTGGCCAATCGCCGCTTTCAGGCAGCGTGGACCAGCCGAGAACTGGCGCTCAAGTTTGATGGATCGTCGGCGACGGCCATCCGGGAGGGAACGTACGAGGGCTGGAAGGAACTTCCAAGCTTCCTCTGTCCCGACACTCTACTGTCACCCCCCGACAAGCTTGGATGGGGACAGGTGGGATTCGACGAAGTGTACAATATGAAGGAAGTGGCGAACCAGTACGAGCGTGTTTTGCCGGGATTACGTGTCGGCGAACCAAACGCATATACGTTCGCCGGCTTCTCTACCCATCCTATTCTTCCTCTCTGGAACGGAGAAACGCTGGGTTTAGTGTTCACCGGCGGATCGTCCCACGCTCCATTTTACTTTTTCCGCGTCACCAACGGCACCCCCAAATTCATCGAACGGTGGGATGGAGAAGGTAATCCACCGAAATGGTTGAAAGACGCCCGGGAAGCATGGGAGAACGGGTACACACCGGAATCCTGAGCGTTCTCTCTGATCATGCCTACTATCCACAAGCGAGCGGCGGATTGGATGTCTGCAGGCTGGCCGGAAGGTGCGTCTCGCCGGTGAGGTGGCGGTGGTGGGGAGCGGCCCGGCCGGCCTCGCCGCCGCCCAGCAGCTCAACCGCAGGCGGTCGTCCGTGACGAACGTGCCATCGTCTTTCCGCTCCACACCCATTGACGCAAACGGATTGGTGTCCGGCCCCGTGAAGCCGATGGCCACGAGCACGAGGTCGGCCGGCACGCGGAAGTCGGGGTCGAGCACGGTCTTGTCGGCCCGGCGGCCGTTTTCGTAGGTCCACTCCACGCGCTGGGCCCGCAACTCGTCGACGTGCCCGTCGCCGTCGCAGTCGGCCAGCGCGGTGGTGTTGACGGCAAACTTCTCCTCGCCCCCCTCCTTCTGGGCGTAGGTCTTCTCGTGCACCTGCGCGGCCTCCGGCCAGGGGTTGTCCGAGGAACGGTCGGCGGACGGCTTCTCGTTGATGCCGATCTGCACAACCTGATTCGCCCCCTGCCGGTGGGCCGTGGCCACACAGTCAGCGCCCGTGTCGCCCCCGCCCAGGACGACGACGTTTTTGCCTTGGGCCGTCACGCCGCCCGGGACCGGTTGCCCTCGTTGACGGCGGTTCTCCTGCGGGAGGAAGTCCATCGCCGGCAGTACGCCGTCGAGGTCGGTGCCGGGCACGGGCAGCTCGCGGTGTCCCTGCGCGCCGAGGGCGAGGCAGATGGCATCGTGACCGGCCCGCAGCTGATCGGGCGTGAGGTCGGCGCCCACCTCTGTCCCCGTCACGAACTGAATGCCCTCCTGCCGAAGCTGGTCGACGCGTCGCTCTATGCGGTGCCGGGCGAATTTGAAGTCCGGGATGCCGTACGTCATGAGGCCGCCGATGGCGTCGTCGCGCTCGTAGACCGTGACGCGGTGGCCGGCGCGGTTGAGCTGCTGGGCGGCGGCGAGGCCGGCCGGGCCGCTCCCCACCACCGCCACCTGATGGTCGGTCCGCTCGGCGGGCGGCTCCGGCTGAATCCAGCCCTCTTCCCAGCCTCGGTCCACAATGGCCCGCTCGATGCTCTTGATGGCCACGGCGTCGTCGTTGACGGCCAGCACGCACGAGTCCTCGCACGGGGCCGGGCACGTGTAGCCGGTGAACTCGGGAAAGTTGTTGGTGGCGTGGAGCTGCTCCAGCGCCGCCTTCCAGTCGCTGCGGTGGACGAGGTCGTTCCACTCGGGAATGCGGTTGCCGATGGGACAGCCGCTCATGCAGGTGGGCACGCCGCAGTCGACGCAGCGCTCGCCCTGGTCCTGCAGGGCCTCGGGGCTCCAGTCGGGACGCCAGATTTCGTCGTAGTCGGCCGTGCGCTCGGTCGGGGGACGCTTGCCGATGGGCTGGCGCTCGTGCTTCCGGTAGCCGTCGGGATGGTGTTCGCGGGGCATGGCGTTTGGGCGTCGTGGCGTGTGGGAGTATGGGCGTGGGGCGTGCGCTCTCTCGTGCGCTTTCTGAGAGCCCGTAGCGCCAGGCAACTCAGACTCACGTTTCACGCGTCACGCATCACCGCAGCTACGGGGGTCGGCTCCGACGGCGAGGGAGGCACGGACGGCCGGATGTCGTCTCCCTGCTCAAGGTTCGCCTCCACCTGTCGGGCGAAGGCCTCGGGCATGACCTTGCGGAACTGGTCGACGCGGTGGTCCCACTCGGCCAGTATGCGCTCAGCCTTGGCGCTGCCGGTGTGGTGCCGGTGCATCTCGACGAGACGGCGAACAAGGCGGCGGTCCCGCTCGCCGGTGAGCCGCTCGACGCGGACCATTCCCGTGTTCACCTTCTCCTCGAACGTACTCGCTTCATCAAACACATAGGCCTCCCCGCCGCTCATGCCCGCGCCGAAGTTGCGCCCCGTGTCGCCGAGGACGACCACCACGCCCCCGGTCATGTACTCGCAGCCGTGGTCGCCCACGCCCTCCACCACCGCCTGCACGCCGGAATTGCGCACCGCAAAGCGCTCGCCGGCCTGTCCGTTGACGTACGCCTCGCCGCGCGTCGCGCCGTAGAGCGCCACGTTGCCGAGGAGGATGTTCTCGTCGGCCTCATAGCCGGCGCTCTCGGGCGTGCGGAGGATGATGCGTCCCCCGGAAAGGCCTTTGCCGACGTAGTCGTTGGCCTCGCCCGCCAGGTTGAGCGTGACGCCGGAGGCGAGAAACGCACCGAAGCTCTGCCCGGCGACGCCCTCCAGATCCACCTGAATGGTGTCCTCGGGCAGCCCCTCAGGCCCGTAGCGGCTGGTCACCTCGGAGCTGAGCATGGCCCCCACCGTGCGATCCCCGTTTGAGATGGCGTGCTCGATGTGAACCGGGGCCTGATCCTCCAGAGCCGGGCGCGCCTCATCGATGAGCGTGTGGTCGAGCTTGCAGTCCAGGCCATGATCCTGCTCCATCGTCTTCCGCGGGTCGTCGTCGCTGGACGAGCGGTGCAGGATCGGGCTAAGGTCCAGTCGGCGGGCCTTGGGATGATCGGTGTCGGTCTGTTGGAGCTTGTCGGTGCGGCCCACCATCTCATCGACCGTGCTAAAACCAAGGTCGGCCATGATTTCGCGCAGCTCCCCGGCCACGAAGTGCATGTAGTTCATCACGTGCTCGGGTCGGCCCACGAACTTCTCGCGCAGCTCCGGGTCCTGCGTGGCAATGCCGACCGAGCAGGTGTTGCAGTGGCACTTGCGGAGCATGATACAGCCGAGGCACACGAGCGCCCCGGTGCCGAAGCCATACTCCTCGCCCCCCAGCAACGCGGCGATGGCCACGTCGCGCCCCGTCTTGAGGCCGCCGTCCACTCGCATCCGAATGCGGGAGCGGAGATCGTTCTCCAGAAGCACCTGCTGTGCCTCCGACACGCCCAGCTCCCACGGGAGCCCCGCGGACTTGATGGAGGTCTTCGGCGAGGCGCCGGTGCCGCCGGACTGCCCGCTGATGAGCACCGCGTCGGCCTTGGCCTTGGCCACGCCCGCGGCGATGACCCCGATGCCGGCCGCCGCCACGAGCTTCACGTGCACGTCGGCGCTCGGATTGGCGTTCTTCAGGTCGTGGATGAGCTGCGCGAGGTCCTCGATCGAGTAGATGTCGTGGTGCGGCGGGGGCGAGATGAGCGACACGCCGGGCGTGGTGTAGCGCGTCTTGGCGATGAGGTCGTTCACCTTTTCGCCCGGCAGGTGCCCGCCCTCGCCCGGCTTCGAGCCCTGCGCCATCTTGATCTCGATGTGGTCAGCGTTCGTCAGGTAGCTGCTCGTGACGCCGAACCGCCCGCTGGCCACCTGCTTGACCCGGCACTCGCGCTCGGTGCCGAAGCGGTCCACCTGCTCGCCCCCCTCGCCCGTGCTCGCCTTGCCGCCGAGGCGGTTCATGGCGACGGCGAGCGTCTCGTGCGCCTCCGGGCTCAGCGAGCCGAACGACATGGAGGCGGTGAAGAACCGCTGCACGACGGACGAGACCGGCTCCACCTCGCCGATCGGAATGGACTCGTCGGGATCGGTGTCGAAATCAAGCAGGCCCCGGAGCGTCTGGTGTGTGTTGGTCTGCTCGTTGACGAGGGCCGCAAACTTGTCGTACGCGCCCTGGCGGTTCTGGCGCACCGCGTGCTGCAGCCTGCCGATCGTCTGCGGGTTCCACTGGTGGTGCTCCCCGTCGCGCCGCCAGTAGAGCTCACCGCCCGTTTCGAGCTCGGGCGACCCCGGAATCGTCGCGTCGAACACCGTCCGGTGCCGCTCGCGGACGTCGGCCTCAAGTTCATCGATCCCCGCGCCTTCGATGCGGGAGGTGGTGCCGAAGAAGTAGTCCTCGACGACCTCGGAATTGAGGCCTACCGCCTCGAAGACCTGCGCGCCCTTGTAGCTCTCCAGCGTGGAGATGCCCATCTTGGCCATCACCTTCAGGAGGCCCTGCTCCACGGACTGGATGTAGCGCTCGATCGCCGTGGCGGCGTCGGCCACCTCGTCGCTGCGCGCGGCAAGGTCGCGGACGGTGGCGTAGGCGAGGTAGGGGTGGACGGCGTCGGCCCCGTAGCCGAGCAGCGTGCAGAAGTGATGGACCGCACAGGGCTGCCCGCTCTCAAGAACGAGCCCGGCGTGGGTGCGCCGGCCCGCGCGGATCAGGTCGTGGTGGACGGCGCCGACGGTGAGGAGGCTGGGAAGAGGAATGCGGTCGCGCCCCACGGCCCGGTCGGAGAGGAAAAGGAGCTCGGAACCGTCGTCGACGGCCTGTCGGGCGTCGCGCCGAACGCGCTCGACGGCCTGCTCGAGACTCGTGTCCCGCCCGAAGGTAGTGTCGATTGTCGTCGATTGGATCCCCTTCGAGTCCACGTGGTGGAGCGCCTTCAGCTCCGCGTCGCCGAGGATGGGCGAGTCGAGGTGGAGCTGCCGACAGTGCTCCGGTCCCTCCGTCAACAGATTGCCCTTACGTCCGACGTGGCTTTCGAGCGAGGTGACCAGCTCCTCGCGGATGTAGTCGAGGGGCGGGTTCGAAACCTGCGCGAAGAGCTGCTTGAAATACGAAAACAGGGTCTTATTCTGGTCCGACAGGACGGCGGGCGGCGTGTCGTCGCCCATCGCGCCCACCGGATCCTTGCCGTCCTCCACCATCGGCTGCATGAGGCGGCGCACGTGCTCCCGCGTGTAGCCGAAGGTCCGCTGGCGCCGGGAGAGGGCGTGCGGGTCGCCGTTCAGGTGCAGGTCCGCCTCCGGCACGAGCGCGCCCCGCGGCGTGTCGCCGGACACGAGGGTGCGGAGCCGGGTCCGCTGTTCGTCGAGCCACCGGGCGTACTTCTCGTCGGTGAGGCGCCCGAACACCTCCTCTTCCGGCACGATGCGCCCCTCCTCCGCGTCGGCGAGGAACAGCTGGCCCGGTTGGAGCCGGTCCTTCCGCGCCACACGTTCGGGCGGCAGATCGATCACGCCGGCCTCGCTGGCCATCACGAGGCGGTCGTCGTGCGTCACCCAGTAGCGACAGGGCCGCAGCCCGTTGCGGTCGAGCACGGCGCCGACGCTGTCCCCGTCGGTGAAGGCCACGAGGAGCGGCCCGTCCCACGGCTCGATGAGGGTGGAGTGGTAGTCGTACCAGGCCCGCCGGGCCGGATCCATGGTGTCGTCCTTGCGCCAGGCCTCGGGAATGAGCATGCGCAGGGCGTGGGGGAGCGACCGCCCGCTCTCCACGAGCAGCTCCAGTACGTTGTCGAGCACCGCCGTGTCGCTCTGCGCCTCGGTGGTGATGGGCCGGATGCGGTCGAGCTCGTCCCCGAACGCGTCTGTCCGAAGGTCGCCCTCCCGCGCCCGCATCCAGTTGAGGTTGCCGCGGAGGGTGTTGACCTCGCCGTTGTGGATGATGTTGCGGTACGGGTGCGCCAGGCGCCACGCCCCCAGCGTGTTGGTGGAAAAGCGGGAGTGGACCAGCGCGAGGGTCGACCGCACGCGGTCGTCGGACAGCTCCGGGTAGTAGCTCCGGACCTGCGCGTTTGTGAGGAGCCCTTTGTAGACCACCTTCCGCCGATCCAGCGAGCAGATGTAAAATGTCTCACTGTCCTTCAGGCCGCTGTCCGCCACGTCGTTCTCGATGAGGCGGCGGAGAATGTAGAGCTGCGCGTCGAGCGCCTCCGGCGATACTGGCTCCGTGGGCCGCACGAAGAGCTGCCACACGTCCGGCTCCGTCGCACGGGCTGTAGGACCCAACTCAGACGCGTCCGTGGGCACGTCGCGCCAGGCGATCGTTTCAAATCCTTCGGCCTGCACGCGCCGATCAATGAAATCGCGGAGCGCCGACTGGACGCTCTTGTCGGCCGGGAGAAAAAGCTGCCCGACGCCGTACGAGTCTGCGTCGCCAAGCCCCGACACCACATCCTGAAAGAACGCATGCGGCTTCTGGATCAGGATGCCGGCGCCATCGCCCGTGTTGTCCTCGGCTCCGCGGGCGCCGCGGTGGTCGAGGCATTCGAGCACGCCGAGGCCTTCCTCAACCATGGCGTGGCTCTTCTCGCCGTCGAGGTCCATGAGGACGCCGACACCACAGTTCGATCGGCTTCGCCGGGGGCCAAGTGCCGGACGGGTTGAGGATGGCACGAGGGATGGGGGTGGGGAGGAGTGACCCATGATCGTGTCGTGCACCTTTTCGTATGTGGGCCGCGTATTGGCGGCAGCCGCGCCGAACGGCAGTTTTTAGCAATCCGTGTAAAGGGACTCCATAGATGAATGAAAGAGCTATTAGTATCAAACCACGATTCGGGGCAAAGCGCTTCCAGTCACTACTTCTTTACAAGAAAGCGCTTCCAGAAGTCCGTACCATTTTGATGTACCGTTCTTTCGTAAGACTTTTCGTTTGACTCACGGCGTCCGATGACCTCCTCGCCCGACCTGCTCCTGCACAGCGCGCAGATCTATACCGTCGACGACCAGCGGCCGACTGCCACGGCTCTCGCCGTCCGCGACGGCCGGTTTGTCGCCGTTGGGGACGCCGATGAGATGGTGGCGGCCTTCCCCGAGGCCCCGCGAATCGACGCGGGCGGTCGCACGGTCGTGCCCGGATTTATCGACGCCCACGCCCACCTTCAGGAATTGGGCCTTTCCCTGCACCGGGCCGACCTCACGGACGCACAGTCACCGACCGGCGTCGTGGAGCAGCTTCGAGACTTTGCGGCCGACCACGACCTTCCCGACGGCGCCTGGCTCCGCGGGCACGGCTGGGACCAGACGGACTGGACGGTCCCGCGTTCGCCCACCCGAGCCGCCCTGGATTCGGCGTTCCCCGAGCGGCCCGTGTGGCTCACCCGGACCGACGTGCACGCCGGCTGGGCAAACACGGCCGCCCTGGAGGCCACCGTCGGGCTGGACCGTCTCCGCCGGATGAGCGATCCGGATGGGGGGCGCATTGAACGAGATGCCGACGGCACCCCGACCGGCGTCCTCGTCGATGCGGCCATGGCCCCGGTCGAGGCCCACCTCCCGTCCCCGACCGCGGCGCAGAAGGAGCGCGCCCTCTCTACAGCCCTCCGGCACGCCGCCCAACACGGCATCACCGGCCTTCACGATGCAGGCGTCGATCTCGACACCATTCGTCGCTTTCAGCGCTTCATCGAGGTGGATCAGTTTCCGCTCCGCGTCTACGCCATGATCGACGGGCGCGGCGACGCCTTCGACCACTTCTGCGACGACGGGCCCGTCCGCCGTCCCTCCAGTCGCCTCGACGTGGCGTCGGTCAAGTTTTTTGCCGACGGGGCCCTGGGCAGCCGCGGCGCCGCCCTGCTCGACGACTACGCCGACGATCCGGGCAACCATGGGCTGCTCCTCCACGACGAGTCCTCTTTTCGGCGGAACGTGCAGGCGGCGGTCGAGTGCGGCTTTCAGGTGAACACACACGCCATCGGCGACCGCGCGAACCGGGTCGTACTGGACGCTTACGAGGCCGCGATGGAGAGGTGCGCGGCGCCGGTCCGGCGACCGCGCGTCGAGCACGCCCAGGTTGTCCATCCCGACGATTTTTCCCGGTTTGGCGACCTCGGGGTGATTGCTTCTGTTCAACCCAGGTTCCCAACCAGCGACAAGGACTGGGCCCCGGCGCGCCTCGGCCCCGATCGGCTCGACGGTGCATACGCCTGGAAGAGCCTCCGGGAGGCCGGTGCGCCCCTTGCGTTTGGGTCCGACGCTCCCGTCGAGCCCATCGACCCGATTCGGGGGATCCACGCCGCCGTCACCCGCCAGGACGACGACGGGCATCCCGACGAGGGCTGGCGCCCCGAGGAACGAGTGTCCCGCCAGACCGCTCTCCACGCCTACACGCAGGGCGCCGCCTACGCCGGATTCTGGGAGGACAGCCTCGGATCCATCACGCCCGGCAAGTGGGCCGACTTCGTGGTGCTTTCTCAGGATCTCCTGAGAGTTCCTGCCTCCCGCCTTCTCGACACGACGGTCGTCGCCACGTACCTCGACGGATCTCCGGTTTATGCCTGCGACGACTGGCCGGAGGCGTGAGGTGCCCTACCGATGCCTGTCGAAACCAACCGGCCCCCTCCCGATTCGAACGGATGGAGCCTTCGGGCCCATCCTCCGGACTCCTCGTATCTACACTCACTGCGCACTCCTTGCTTGATCCATGGCTGACTCGTCTACGCTCTCTCCTCCCAACCCCGAAGGCGTCCGCATGACGGACGTCTCCAAGAAATCCGACTCAGCCCGTACGGCCGTCGCCGCCGGGCGCGTGCATCTGGGCGAGGAGGCGTACCGGCGCGTCCGCGAGCACGACATCGGAAAAGGGGACGTCCTCACGACGGCTCAGATTGCCGGCATTATGGGGGCAAAACAAACCGATAAGCTCGTCCCTCTTTGCCACGATGTCACGATCAACAGCGTGGAGGTCGACTTCACATTCAACGAGGAGGAGCAGGCCATCGACATTCGGGCCTTTGCCAAGTCCTTCGGGGTGACGGGAGTGGAGATGGAGGCGCTCACGGCGGTCTCCATCGCTGGGCTTACGATCTACGACATGTGCAAGTCGGTCACCAAAGACATCCGCATTGGGGACGTGCACCTGCGAGCCAAGACGGGAGGGCAAAGCGGCAACTGGAAGAGCGCGTCGGAGAACGGCTCCTGATCGACGCCCTTGGCGCCTCTCCATTCTGCTCGGCTCGCTCGCCCCGCTGTATGGCTTCCGCTGACGATCCAGACGCGTCCCACGACCGGGTGGCACAGTTCACCTCGTTTGCCACCGTCGGCGCCCTCGGCCTCACGCAGGACCTGACGCACGCAGTTCTCGAAAGCATCGGCGACCTGGAGGGCAGCGACCCGGAACTGGTGGCCGAGGAGACGCTGTCGCTCGTGGCGACGGCGACGGCCCGCGCGGCCGAGGTGGGCCTGCAGGACGAGCCGGAGTACGCCCCCACGATTGTCGAGACGCTCCTCAACCTGCCGTTTACGTACCGGAACTACCTCCTCGGCAAAGCGATGGTGGCCGAGGAGCGCCCGGAGCTGTCGGACGTGGCGGAGGAGGTGCAGAACCGCCTGCAGGGCAAGCGCGAGTTTTACATGACGCATCTGCCCGAAGGCCAATTCCCGGGGCCGCACGCGCTGAAGGACAAGATGGAGCTGTGGATGGGGCGCGTGAGTCCGCCGAAGCTGCCGGAGACGCCCCAGGAGCGCCTCGAATCCCTGGGCCTCGTGGAGCCGACCGTCGCCCACCTCAAGCTCGTCCTCGCCTACGGGCGCCGGGGAGAGCCGCCGATGGCGACGAAGGAGGATGTTGCTCCGGGGTCATCGTGACTGAGCGTCCCCCCTCCAGCCAACGTGCCATACGTTGTGTCCGGTGGGGCTGCGGAAAGAAACCGTCCAGACGGCTCCTCCGACGGCGACACTGCTAAGTAGGTCAGTGAAAGAACATTATGGCTATTCGGCGATGTAGTGGGGCGAACTTTCTGTCCCTTCCATTGCTGTGTCCTCTGTTATGTCCCACCGA
>PXTN01000119.1 GCA_003022565.1 Bacteroidetes bacterium QS_3_64_15
CTTCGGCGGCGGTGGGGCTGGGGGAGGCTGGTAATTCGTGATGCGTGAAGAGTGATGCGTGAGGGAGGACTCAGACCGCTTTCCATCACGCATCACGTTTTCACGTTTCACGCTTCCGTTCCCGCCAGCACAGACGGCGGGAGCTCCACCCGGTTCCACCCTATTGAATCGTTCCCGGCCTCAACATGCCTACCGACCGACTGGAGCAGTTGAAATCCTTCTACGAGGAGGACCCGGAGGATCCGTTTACGCGCTACGCCCTCGCACAGGAGCACCTGAAGCACGACCACACGGACCGGGCGCTTGCGCTGTTCGAGGAGCTGGTGGAGACGGATCCCGACTACGTGGGCACCTACTATCACCTGGGCACGCTCTACGAGCAACTCGATCGCTCCGACGACGCCCTGGACGCGTACGAACAGGGTATCGAGGTGGCGCGTGAGCAGGGCGAGCAAAAGGCCCTCTCGGAGCTCCAGGACGCAAAGCTGAAGGCCCAAGGCATCGGATTCGAGTAACGGTCCTGTCCGTGCGATGCGCACCCTCGCTCTCCTCGTCGGCCTCCTGTTGATGATGACGGGCCTCCCGCAAGCCGGGTCCGCCCAGGAGGCCCCGTCCGACTCCACCTACACGGTTCAGTCCGGCGATACGCTGTACAGCATCGCCCAGCGGTTCGGGGTGTCGGTGCAGGCGCTGCAGCGGTGGAACGACCTGGAGGACACGGCGCTCCAGGTGGGGCAGACGCTCCGGGTGCGCCCGCCGCCGGACGAGTCTCAGACGGTCACGAAAGACGATGCTGCTACGGATACAGCCACCGCGGCGGACACAGCCACGGCGGCAGCCCCCACGACGGTCGATGCCGCCACCACAGACCCCTCTACTGTGGCGGATACGACCGAAGCGCCTTCGCCCCCCACTGGCCCTCCACCGCTGTATGGCCGCCACACGGTCGAGGCGGGCGACTCGTTCGTCAATCTTGCCCTCCGCCTCGGCACCGTGGCCGACACGCTCTACGCCCTGAACGACAGCACCACTGCGCCCCTCTCGCCGGACCAGGCGCTCCGACTCCCCAAACGCTTCGCCCCTCCAAGCCACACTGTGCAGCCCGAGGAAACCCTCTACAGCATCGCCGGGCAGTATGGCGTGAGCGTGCGGGCCTTCCGCGCCGCCAACGACCTCGACACCATGTCGATCCAGCCGGGTCGACGCCTCCGGCTGCCAGGGCGCGAGGCGCCCGACGTGCCGCCGCCTGGAGACTGGGCCGAACCCGACTCGACGGGGGCCGTGGCCGTCTACCCCAAGGCGTTTGCCGGTCGCCTCACGGCGAGTGGGACGCCGTATGCCCCCGACGCCCTCGTCGTGAGCCACCCGTCGCTTCCCTACGGCGCCGTCGTGCTCCTCTCGCGCCCGGACGCGGACCGCCACACGTTCGCCCGCGTGATCGACCGGGGGCCGCTCGAAAAAGGCGTGCTGCTCGACATCTCGGCGGCCGTGGCCGACCGGCTCGGCATCGATGCGGACGCGACGCCGACCGTGGCGCTGCGGAGGGTGTGGATGAGTGATGAGTAATCCGTGACACGTGAGATCAAAAATCACGCATTACTCCTCACGCATCACGTGTTCAATCTCACGGCGTCGGCCTCTTCGTTTGGCTTCAATTCTCCATGTCTCGCCCCACTACCGGCTGGGATGCCTACCACCGGGCCACCCGCTCGGCCACGTACGGCTTCCTGAGCGCCCTGCCGCTCTTTGTGCTGTACGAGACAATGATTGTGCTCGTGAACCTCGATGCCGCTCGGACAGTGCGGGTGGGCGCGGGCGTGTGGATCAAAGACCTGCTGACGATGACCGGGGCGTCCGGCGGGCTGATCCTCGCGCTCCTCGTGGTGGGTGGGGGGCTCGCCGCGTACCTGCTGGACCGGCACCGCTCCATCCCGCTGCGGACGCGCTACTTCGTCGGGCTCGTGGGGGAGAGTGTCGTGTATGCGGTCCTCGTGGCCCTCCTAGTGTCGTCGGCGGTGGGGGCGCTTTTTGCCGCCGTGCCGCCGCCGGTGGGGGCGCTGTGGACACAACTGGCCCTGTCCATCGGGGCCGGGCTCTACGAGGAACTCGTTTTCCGCGTGCTGCTCGTGGGCGGGCTGGCGCTTCTCTTCCGGGCCCTCATGGACTCTTCGAGCCAGGCCTACGTTCTCGCCGCCCTCCTCGGGGCCGTGCTCTTTAGCGGGGCGCACTACGCGGGCCCGCTCGGCGAGCCGTTTGCACTCCCCTCCTTTACGTTCCGCTTCCTTTTCGGCCTCGCCCTCAATGTTCTTTTCCTCGGGCGCGGCTTCGGCGTGGCGGCCTGGACCCACGCCCTCTACGACGTGATGGTGGTGACGGGACTGCTTGGGTAGGGCGTATTGCGTCGTGCGTATTGCGTATTTTTGACCCACAAAGCGGCCAACGCAGCACGAGGCGCACAATTTGCAGCAGCCGTTCGAAAAATCCGACAGATCGACGGGAATTCGAACTGTGGCATGTGCCTTGTCGTATATCCAGCCCGAAGAAACGTTTGCTGTCCGGTCCGATGCAGTCGTCCCGGCGGGACGCCTCTACCGTGGGAACGGTCGGAAAGAAGAGCCTCGTGACTCGTGGCTCATCCCGAATTCAGGCCGGTGTCCCTGATACTTGCCTCCTCCGCCCCACCCTGAACAACTGCCTCAAAACGATGAACACCTTCCGCACTACCGCGCTCATGGCGGTCATGCTCGTGCTCTTTGCCCTCATTGGACAAGCCCTCGGGGGCACGGGCGGCATGCTGATCGCCTTTCTGATCGCCGTGGGGATGAACGGCGTCAGCTACTGGTACAGCAGCTCCATCGTCCTCCGCATGTACGGGGCCGAGGAGGTGACCCGCGCCGAGGCGCCGGAGCTCCACGACCTGGTCGACCGCCTGCGCCAGCGGGATCAGCCCAACGCCTTCGCCACCGGCCGCAACCCGGACAATGCCGTGGTAGCGGTCACGGAAGGCATCATGAACACGCTTGACCGCGACGAACTGGCGGGCGTCATTGCCCACGAGCTGGCCCACATCAAAAACCGCGACATGCTGACGTCCACCGTTGCGGCGACGCTGGCCGGGGCCATCACGATGCTGTCTCGGTTCGCCCTCTTCTTCGGCGGACGGGATAACAACTTCCTCGTGTCGCTCCTTATGATGATCCTGGCTCCGCTGGCGGCCATGCTCATTCAGTCGGCCATCTCGCGCAGCCGCGAGTACGCCGCCGACCGTGAGGGCGCCGAGATTGCAAAGAATCCGCTCGGCCTCGCCAGCGCCTTGCGCAGCATGGAGCAGGCGGCCAAGCATCGGTCCATGCCGGCCAATCAGACGACCTCGCACATGTTTATCGTGAACCCGTTCAGCGGCGGCCTCAGTGGTATCAAGCGGCTCTTTTCCACCCACCCGCCCACGGAGGAGCGCATCGCGCGTCTCGAAGAAATGGCTGGTCGCGCGTAACGATATGAGTAGCAAGCGCTTTGCTCTCCTCGGGGGTGGTCTCCTTGCATTTTTCGTGATGGCTGGCGGCCTCCTTCTCTACCTCTTCGGCACCCAGACGTACACCGTTGACGGACGGGTGGCCGGGTTCAAGGACGGCGGTCAAACCCTCGTGGTGGAGCACGAAGCGATTCCCGGCTACATGCCCCCGATGATCATGCCGCTCCCGGTGGCGGACTCCAGCATGACCGCCCCCCTGGAATCCGGCAACGCAATTCAGTTCCGGCTCGCGGTCGCCGATGACAGCGCCAGCATCGTTGCCCTCCGCAAGCTCCCGGACACCGCGGTGGCCCGAAATCCGGCCCGGACGACCACGCCGATTCCTTCTGAAGGCGGAAGCGGGACGCAGATGCTCCAGACCGGCGACCGGGTGCCCGCGGACCTCACGCTCATCAATCAGGCTGGAGAGTCCCTCCGTCTTGGCGACTACCGCGGGCAGGCCCTCGTCCTGACGTTCATCTACACCCGCTGCCCGCTGCCAACCTACTGTCCGCTGATGTCGAAGCGGTTCGCGACCCTCCAGCCGCAGCTTCGCACACAGTACGGGTCGGAGGTGCAGCTGCTCTCGATCAGCTTCGATCCGGCCTACGACACGCCCAAAGTGCTTCGGGAGTACGCCTCGCAGTACACGGGCCGCCTCGACACCTGGACCTTCGCCACGGGCGACTCGACCCAGATCCAACGGGCCACCGAGCTTTTCGGGGTGTTTACCAAAAAGGAGGACAGCGACGAGATCACGCACAACCTCACGACGGCCCTGATCGGCCCGGAGGGCCGGGTGCGGCGCCTCTGGCGCGGCAACGACTGGACGCCCGAAGACGTGCGGCAGGCCGTGGGGCACGTGGTCGGGTCTTCTTGACACCCCTTGGCGAACGATCCAGGCCGTTCTCTCCCGAAAAGAGCCTCTTCCGCTCGTGATCGTCCGGAACTCTCTTTTTGCCTGTGTTTGTGTATAACTGCTCATGTGTTCATGAGTTAACGCTCTACACCGAGAAATGGACGCCGCGGCGATTGTCTTCTGGGCGACGATGGCCGTTACGGTGGGTCTCGACCTGTCGCTCCTCGCGACGCTCGTCGTGCCCTCGCTGCGGGTGTGGCCCCCGCCCGGGCGCCGGACGTGGCAGTATCGGCTCGTCTGGACGCTTTTCCTGCTCGCCACGATCGGACTTGTCGTCGTGGGCGGTCTGGACGCGGGCAGCCTGGGGCTACGGCGGTGGATGGGGGAGGCCGGAACGCTCATTTTGGGAAGCACGCTGCTCGTGGGCGGCACTACCCTGGCAAGCTACGCGATGGGATTCCTCGGGCTCCGGGGCGCGCTCGGGCTAGAGTCCGACCTCGTGACCGACGGGCCGTTTGCGGTAAGCCGGAATCCGGGCTATCTCGGCGACCTCATACTGATGGCCGGATACATGCTCCTCTCCGATTCGCGCCTCGCGGGTATCGTGGCCGCCGCGGCGGCGATCTGGTTCCTTTTGGCACCGCTTGCCGAGGAGCCCTGGCTCGATGACCGGTACGGCGAGGCCTACCGGCGCTACAAACAGGCTCATCCCCGGTGGCTTTGATGCTTGACCACGATAAGTACTCGGTTCCTGCAGACGCCCGCACGATTTGCGATGTCCGATCACGTCCAACTCGACCTTCCAATCGTCCTCCCCAACGTCCCCGACGCGGAGGACGCGTGTGTTGATCGTCTGACGAGGAGCCTCCGCGCGCAGGAGGGGGTCAGCAAGGCGCACGTGGTGGCCGCCACGAACGGCGAACCGGACCGGCTCTGCATCCACTACGACCCGGACGCGATCTCGCTGCCCCGCATCCGACAGCGGGCCCGCAACCTCGGGACCGAACTGACGGATCAGTACGGGCACCTCTCCTGGGCCGTCCGCGGCATTTCGCACTCTCGGCGCGTCCGCACGATTTCCGGCGATTGCGTGAGGACAGCGCCTACACGTCAAACAGCGTGTCAAAATACTGCTCACCGCCGTCGCAGATGATGGTCACGACGCGGGCGTCCGGCTGGGCCCTGCTGATGTCCAGTCCCACGGAGAGAGCGGCTCCGGCGCTCGGCCCAATCGGCATGCCGTGCTCCTGCGCCGCCGTCCGGGCCTGCTGAAAGGCCCTCTCGTCGGGCACATCGCGCATCTCGTCGATGTAGTCGAACCACATGGTCGGGAGGTCGCCCCCCTTGCCGAGCCCTTCCACGCAGGTGTCGTAGGGAACCGGCTCCTCACCATAGAACGCCGTCGAGATGTTGGACCGCTCGGCGTCGACGCCCACCACGGTCACGTCCCGCCCCGCCTGCTCAGCCTGTTCCTGTACGTAGCGGGCACTGCCGCTGAGGAGCCCCCCGGTGCCCATGGCGCTCACGAGATGCGTCATCTCGGCCCCGGCCTGCGCCCAGAGTTCCGGCCCCGTCCACCGGTAGTGCACCTCCGGATTGGATTCGTTGTGGTACTGGTCGACCAAAAACGCCCCCTCCTCATCGGCGAGCCGCCGGGCCACGGCGCGGTAGTGGTCGGGATGGTCCGAGTCCACGTCCGGACACGTGTGCACCTCCGCGCCGAAGGCCTTCATGTAGCCGATCTTGTGCGGGCTCGTCCCTTCCGGACACGTGAGCTTGCACGGAACGCCCAGGCGGTTCGCCACGAGGGCCACGGCCCCGGCCGTGTTGCCGGAGCTGGCCTCGACCACCGTGTCGTAGGCGCCGGCCTGGAGCGCCTCCGTCAGGATGCCCATGGCGATCCGGTCCTTCATCGACCGGGTGGGGTTCTCCGACTCCAGCTTGCAGAGAAGACGCTCGCCCTCAAGCCCAGGGTAGGAGACCATTGGGGTGTTTCCGATCTGCTTCAGAATCGGATCGTCGGTGGGAAACGGGGAGGGCGGCAGGGAATCGCGCTGCGGAGAGCGCGGTGTCGCGTCGGTCGGCATAAGCGAGAAACGAGAGGATCGGTGGGAAAGGGCCATCACGCTGCTAATGGGACCGGTCGGGCCCACTTGTGTTCACCAATGGATCCGATTGGGGCCGGGGACGATGAGCGCCGCACCCCCCGTCGCGGCCGGGACCGACGGGGACGGCGATCGGGCGGTGTCCCCCCTTTAGGCCCCCGGAGAGCCGGTGGGCGCTTCGGCCTCGTCGCTCGCAATGGAGGTGTGCTCCTGCCCGAACATTTCCCAGACGGTTACGAAGAGCGCACCCACGACCGGCCCGATGACGACGCCGGAGAGGCCGAAGAGGGCAAGGCCGCCGAGCGTGGTCACCAGCACCAGGTAGTCCGGCATCTGCGCGTCGCGGCCCACCAGGAGGGGGCGCAGGACATTGTCGGCGAGACCAATAATGACGACGCCGAAGACGAGCAGAATCGTCCCCTCGACTGCGTCGCCCGTGCCGATGAGGACCCCCGCCGCCGGCACCCACACGAGGGCCGCCCCCACGACCGGCAGGAGCGAAAGCACGGTCATCACCACGCCCCAGAGCGCCGCGGCCTCAATGCCGAGCCCCCAGAAGATGAGCCCCCCGAACAGGCCCTGCACGATCCCAATCACGATCGTGCCCTTGATCGTGGCGCGGGAGACCTCAGCGAATTTCCGGAAGAGTCGTCGCTCGCGGGCGTCTTCGATCGGTAGCACCCGGATGATCTGTTCGAGAAGCTGATCCCCATCCCGCAGGAAGAAGAACAGAAGATACAGCATCAGGAAGAACAGCGCCGTGCCGCGGAGGGCGTTCTGGCCGAACGCGACCGCGTTCTTGGCGAGGAACTCGCTAGCGCCGAGGGCGGCGTCCGAGAACTGCGCTTGGAGGTCTTCCAGGCTCACCCCGAAGCGCTCCAGCAGATCGGCGGTCGCCGGCACCATTTCCTTGAGGTCCTGAACCCTCACCGGCAGGGCGATCTGGTCGTCGGCGAGGCGCTGGTAGACGGCCGACGCCTCCGAAGCGACCAGAAGGCCCACGAGCAGCAGCGGCACGATGACAATGAGAACGATCGTCGCGATGGTGCTCACCGACGCCAGAACCGACTGCCCCCCCAGCTGTTGCTCCCACCACTGGAACGTGGGGTAGAAGAGCGTCGCCAGCACGACCGCCCAGAAGATGGGCTTGAAGAACGGCCCGATCAGCCACAGAAACGCCACGGTGACCAGCAGGAGCAGGCCCAGGAAAAACGCGCGCTGTAGGTTCTGTTCACGCATGTGTTCGTTTCACGTAAAACGTTAGAACGTTAAAACGTTGAGCTTGGAAGCAGCGACTACTCTGGGAGACTATTCAGGGGCGACGGAACCCGTCTTCGCCACCCTCAGCGATCACTGTCCCCCCGCCATGGCCGCCACGAGGCGCTGGGCGAGGTCGTCGCTCCTGAGGAGGCCGGCGTCGGGAAGGCGGGGGACCATTCGTGCCCAGTCCTCGTGCTGCCGGTAGGCGCGGCGCAGGTACGGAATCGCGTCGTCGATGCGCCCCTGGTCGGCGAGCGTGATGCCCACCCAGAAGGGGGCCTCGCCGTTCGGCGCGGAGTCGGGGACGATGTCCATGGCCCGGCGGTAGCTCCGCATCGCGGCGTCGATGTTCCCCCCGGTGAGGAAGGTGAAGAGTGCGAGGCTGAAAAGGTAGTAGCGAGGTCGGTGCATGGCGGGACGGGGGTGGTGACGGTGAGGAGCAGCGTGTCACTATGCAGAATAGGGGTGCGCCGCCGCAATCGCCACTGAGGTGCGTTGGTAAGTGCTTGGAGGCTTTCGATGCTTGGAGGCTTTGGAGGCTGGGAAGCGTTGTTGCCTCCCCGCCTCTCCGCGTCTCACCCCCCACGCTCTCAACTCCCATGCTCTCAACTCCCATGCTCCCCGCAACCAAGCCGCGCTGCGCTGCGTACTGGTTCTCAAACGGCACCGCCTGAGGCTGCACCCTGTCCGCGCGCCCGATACCGAGCCACGCTCTCTCGACCACAACGCCTCTCCCCACATGCAGTCGTCTTTCCTCGACGCCCCCGCCGTGCAGGCCCAGTCCTTCACCCTCAACACCGTCAAGAGCTGGCGGTCCTTCCGCGACTATCTCGAAGACGCCCGCAAGATGTGGGTGGTTAGCTACTGCGACTCGCCGCGCCTCCTCCTGGAGCTGTTCGACGAGTTCGAGCTTGAGACCCTGGAGCTCGTCTCGGGCAACGTGAAGGATTACCGCGACCGGCTCACCGACGAGGACACCGATCTCGTGGACCGCCTCGAACGCCTCAAGCGCGAGGGGCGCCTCACGATCTACACCTGTCCCACCAAGACGGTCCACTTGAAGCTCTACATCCTGGAAACAGCAGACGGCACGTACCGCTGCATGACCGGCTCGGCCAACCTCACACGGAACAGTTGGGGCAATCATACCAACCACCTCGCCGTGTTCGAGACGCCGGTGGGGACGGAGGTGCACGACGCCTTCCGGCGCGACTACGAGCTCCATCGGGAAGAGTACGGCGAGCGGTTTCTTGACGATCTCACGGAGCAACTCGACGAGCAGGACGAGGATCGTGCGACGGTGATCGAAAACTGGGTGGCGGGCCGGAGCAGCAGCCGAGACGAGGTGGAGGAGGTGACCATGAAGCTCGCTCGGCAGGCCGTCCAGCAGAGCGACGGGGCCGACGAGGAGGCGGAGATCCGCCTGTCGCTGCGCGGGTTCAACCCCGACGTGCAGGAACAGGTCAAGAGCGAGTTTCAGTCGCTCGGCGGGCAGGCGGGGCCGGACTCGGCCTCGATCGACACCGGCGGCTTCAGCCGGTTTCTGAATCGTCGCTTCAGCATCCCCGGCCTGTGGGTGGAGGATGCGGACGTCCACTTCGCCCCGCCCGGCCAGCACGCACGCACCCTGGCCCGCCCGGTCCCCGACGCCCCCGCACCGATCGACGACGCCCTGGCCCACCTCGAATCCTACCTCGCCACGGTCGACGCGCACGGGCAGACAAACGAGCCGGAAGCGGTGAAGGCCCACATGCTGGAGACGCTCCTGTATTTCTTCTGGGCCCCGTTTGTCAATGAGCACGCCCGCCTGTTCGCCCGCCGCAACGTCCCGAGCCTCGACAAGCGCCTCCCCTTCCTCTACCTCCAGGGCGAGTCGAACAGCGGCAAGGGAACCCTCTTGGAGTTCGGCCTCCGCCTCATCTCTGAGGGCACCGTCACCGCCCCCGTCGACGCCGACGAGGTGGGCCTCAAGCAATTCCGCGGACTCCGGCAGGCCCACTCCTCCTTTCCCCTCGCGGTGGACGACATCGAGAAGAGCAAGGTGCACCGCCTCGACCCGCTCCGCAACTACTGGACCCAGTGGGACGAGGAGCGCCGCTTCCCTACCCTCCTCTTCACCAGCAACGATCGGAAGCCCCAGGCGTGGTTTCGGAACCGGGCCAAGATGCTGTCGCTGAACGTGCGGTTCAGCCCCACGCCCGCGGCGGAGGCGGAGGTGCAGGACATCATACAGACCGAGAGCCCGCTCTTCGGCTGGGTGGCCCACCAGCTCTTGAGGGAGGCCCCGCTGGGAGAGCGCTGGATGGAGGCCGACGTGCTTGCGCCGGTGCGCGCCGCGCTGCTCGACCTGTACGAGCGGGCCGACCGCGCCGTGCCCTCCTACCTCCACGACGAGCCCGCGGAGCAGCGCTACGATCCGGGCCGTCGCGAGTGGCAACGCATCGCTGCCGACAATCAGTTTGCAATGGAGCGGCGCCAGGACGACCTCTACCTGACGTTCGGGGAGGACATCCGCCCGTGGAAGATTGCCGAATTCCGCCGCCACCTTCCCGCCGACGTGCGGGCCGACCAGGAGGGCCGCCGGATCGTGGTGCGCTCGCCGGAGCGGTTCGAGGACTGGCTCGGGGAGGTCGATTCCGGCGGATTCCTGGACACGGTCCGGGCTCTGCTGAAGCTGTGATCGGGCCCCGTACAGAGAGCGGCGGAAGGAAGACCGAGTACTCCTGGGACGCGGACGTTCCAGGCGCGGGGCGACCAGAGGTCGAGCCTTCGAGCACACTGTACATGGCGTCCGAGATCGCCTATCCGTCCACAGACTCCCGGCTGATGCTGCATAAGGTCGAGCGTTGTCGTTGGGGGTTCGCTCGCGTCCCAGCCGGCCACGACCCATTCCAGGTCTCATCCAGGCCGGAATCTTCCCGGAACGACGCACCGGGCGCATCGACGTGAACTCTCCCCGAAAACAGCGGTGGGGTCGCGGCCGCCCTGTGTGACTCGATGCTGGGGGGCTTGCGCCCGTCGCCAGCAACAGGTACGTTGCAACGCTATACGATGTCTCTCCCCGAGCGCTTTCGCCCCCGCGGACATGGACCTCCCGCTGTATCTGACGGCCATAATCGCCTTTCTCGTCATCAACGCGATGCTGCTCTCGGCATCGATCCTGGTGTACGCGGAGCGGCGCGTGTCGGCCTTCATCCAGAACCGTCCCGGCCCCAACCGGGTGGGGCCCCTCGGCATCCTGCAGCCATTTGCGGACGTGCTCAAATTCGTGCTGAAGGAGGACGTGCGGCCCGCGGCGGCCAACTCGTTCATCCACTCCCTGGCCCCCGTCATCATGGTCGTCATCGCCATGACCACCGCGGCGCTCATCCCCTTCGCCGAGGGGGTGGTGATTGCCGACCTCAACGTGGGCGTCATCATGCTCCTGGCGCTCACCTCCATCAGCGTCTACGGCGTCACGCTCGCCGGCTGGAGCTCGAACAGCAAGTTTTCGCTGCTGGGGGGGCTGCGGTCGGCGGCGCAGATGGTCTCCTACGAGCTGTCAATGGGCCTCGCGGTCATTTCTGTCGTGCTGATTGCCGGCTCGCTCAACTTCATGGAGATTGTAGAGCATCAGAGCTCCGGCGGGGCGCTCCTGGGGTGGAACGCCGTGCGCAATCCGGTCGGCTGCATCATCTTCATCGTCACGGCCTTTGCGGAGACCAATCGGGCGCCCTTCGATCTGCCCGAAGCGGAGGAGGAGCTGGTGGCCGGCTACCACACCGAGTACAGCGGCATGAAGTTCGGCATGTTTTTCCTCGCCGAGTACGTGAACTGGTTCATCGCCTCCTTCTTCATCGTCACGCTCTTCTTTGGGGGCTACCTGGTGCCGTTCGAGCCCCAGTTGGTTGCGCTGTTCCCGGCCCTGGAGGGCTCGATTCTGCTCGCGCTGCTCCAGTTCGTGAGCCTGATGCTGAAGGTGAGCTTCTTTGCGTTCCTCTTCATCTGGGTCCGGTGGACGTTCCCGCGCTTTAAGTACAACCAGCTCATGCAGCTGGGCTGGAAGTACCTCTTGCCCATCTCGCTGGCGAATGCGATCCTGATTGCCCTCGGCGTCGTCCTCTTCGGCGCATTCGGGCTGTAGAAGAGGAGTTCGTGGATTGGGCTGGGGAAAGAACCTCGAGCCTGCGTGCGATTTTCGTGCGGGATGGGGCCGTCTCGCTCTCAGAGTCGGGCTCGCGTCAGGGCGCACCGTGCTGCGTCACGTTCTTCTTATGCGCCCCGCCCGCTCGCCGGCTCCGCCGCCCGACCGATCCGCACGGCCGCCCATCGAGTGGTCACCAATCGAGGGGTCGCCCATCGAGACGTCCGGCCCGCCACCACCGCCGCGGACTGGGCCGCCGACATCTACGCCTCCTCCCGAGCCGGCCCCCACGGAGCTGCCGCCCGCCCCCGACAGATCCGGCGTGGCCCGGGCCCGCCACCGCTCGGAGAAGGGCGCGGGGGCCGTGCCCTGTCGGCCGAACCTCGGGGAAAGGTCCGGCACGGGTGTTACCCGTCCCTGCCGTGGAACAGGACCCTCGGCCTCGGGGGCCGGGCCGGCCGTTCCCCCGGCAATGGCCCCGCCCCCGCCGCCTACGCCCATCATCCCGGTGGCGAGGTAGGCGAGGGAACCGAGCAGAAGGGCAAGGAGGCCGACGATGCCGGCGATTTTGACCCATACGAGGTGTTCTGGACGCTCTCCCATAACTTGGTTGAGAGTAAGGCGTTTAGCGTTGAGGGTTGAACGTTGGGCATTGAACGTTTTGCGTCGAACATGGAAAGGATCAGCGCCTACACGCAATCACGCCTACACGAAATCACGCCCACACGCCCCCGCTCCCACGCTCTCCACCCCCGCGCTCCCGCATCGCGACGACCGGAACGGTCCGGAACGGGGAAGGTACAGGGTCGTCCCGCTGTCCCCCTCCACCAGCTCCGTCTTCTCCCGACCCGATGCCCACGACTCTTCCCCCGAGCGTCAAGGAACACTTCGGTGAAGCGGTGGCCGAGGACTTCGCCCGCTGGCTCGACGAGTACGTGCAAGAAAACGCCGTCGAGCGCGACGAAT
>PXTN01000120.1 GCA_003022565.1 Bacteroidetes bacterium QS_3_64_15
ATCGGCGACCACCTGCTCGACCTCGCCGACTGGACCGAGCACGCCGACCCCGACCGGTCCGACCCCACCGACTCCGGCCTCGGCTCCGAGTTCGCCGACATCACCGACCTCGGCGCGGAGGTGCTCGGGAGCGGCCAGACCATCCCGACGCTGACCGAGGTGCTGGAGACGATCCGGCAGTACGTGCGCGATCTCGCCTTCGAGCTCGACGTGCTCGGGCTCATGAACGTGCAGCTCATCGTCAAAGACGAAACCGTCTACGTCATCGAGGCCAACCCTCGGGCGTCCCGCACCGTCCCCTTCATCGCGAAGGCCGCGGACATCCCCATTCCCGCCATCGCCACCAAGGTCATGCTCGGAGAGAAGCTCGAGACCTTCCGCGAGCGCGGCGATCTGGAGTCGGACCTGGAGGACTATGCCATCAAAGAGCCGGTCTTCTCCTGGGACAAGTTCCCGGAGGTGCCGAAGGAGTTGGGTCCCGAGATGAAGTCAACCGGCGAGGCGATCGCGTTCGTCGAGTCACTGACTGACGAGCAGTTCGAACAGCCCTACGAGATGAAGGACCTGTACCTGTCGCGGTAGCCGCCCCGAGCCGACGGGCTCACAGCCGGGAATCGCCTACGTCTTCAGTGCGAGGACTGAAGATGCGCACACCTCCCGGCAATCTTCACCCAGCCCCTGAACTGCGAGTGCTGCAGCGGCAACAGCGGTCGTGGGGCCCGGACGGGGCCTGCGTTGTTACGGATCGAGGGCATCCGGTGCGCCGGGGCAAACCATTCCGCGTCTTCCGAAGCAATACTTAGCCCGACGCGTAGTCCCGCACGCCAGCCGACTCTATCATTAAGTCGAACAGGTCGGTATTGCGGGTGAAGGCGCCGATCGCCTCGCTGCCGGGACCCAGGGCGGCCAGTTCCACGTAGTCGGCCGTGTGGTCGACGCCCAACCAGTTGACGGACGTGTAGTTGGCCTGAATGGAGGCGAGGACGGAGTAGGGATTGCTCTGTTTCCGATAGGCCGCCTCGTACTCGTCCCGCAGCGCGTCTTGCAGAAGCTCAGCCTCGCTCCGCGTGATGGCAAACTGCCACGCCTCTTCGACGCGGTCCCGGATTTGCCGGTAAGTGCTCTTCTCATCGAGCTCCGACAAAATCCAGTTGTTGGTATACTGGAAGTCGGCGACGCGGTCGAACATCTCGTTCGAGTCGGAATACCGGTCGCCCGCGGCGTTCACGCTCGGGTTTGCGTTGCCGTGGTCGGTGGTAATGAGGACGAGCGTGTCGTCGCGCCCGTCCACGAAGTCGAGCACCGTGCCGATTGTCTCATCGAACTCGATCTGGTCGTAGAGGAGGCCCCCGGTGTCGGCGCTGTGGGCGCCGTGATCCACGCGCCCGCCCTCAATCTGGAGGAGAAATCCATCGTTGTTCCGGTCGAGGCGCTGGAGGGCGGCGTCGGCCATCTGAGGCAGGCGAGGGACCTGGTCCTGGTGCTCGGGGATGTGCCGGTGGTCGAGAACGTAGGGCAGGTGCGAGTCATAGAATGTGCCGAGGACGCGCCCGCTACGGTTCCACTGTGCCAGGTCGTTCCTCGCGGTAGCGACGGTATAGCCCTTCGCCCGGAACGCCTCCAGCAGATTTCGCTCGTCGCCCCGCTGCTCGGGCACGAAGTGGCGCCGCCCGCCGCCCATCAGCACGTCGTACCCGCGCTCCAGATACTGCGCGGCGATTTTGTCCTCGCTCCACCGTTCGGGCATGTTGATGCCGAAGCCTGCCGGCGTGGCGTGCGTGATGCGGGTGGTGGTGACGAGGCCCGTGCCTTTGCCCGCGTCGCGCATGATTTCGAGAATGGTGCGGTGCTCCGTGCCCTCCGGCGTCACGTTGAGCGCCGTGTTGACGACCCGGTGCCCAGAGCCCCACGAAGAGGACGCCGCCGCGGAACCGGTCACGATGGAGTTGGCGGCGGCCATGTCCATGAGGCCGCGCCGCACGCGTCCCTCTTCATAGAGTCGCAGCCAGTTCGATCGCCGGTCCTCGTGGCGACGCAGCAGCAGGTCGGCCATCGTGAGGGTGCCGGCGCTCATGCCGTCGCTCACCAGGAAGATGACGTTTTTGGCGTCCCCCGGCGCCTCAATGCCCGACACGTCGGTTCGGGACTGCCCGTTGGCCGTGCCGGCCACACCGCCAGTCCCGAGGGCGAAGGCCCCGAGGGCGCCGGTCTTCAAGAAGTCGCGGCGAGAGGGGGCGTCGTCGGAGGTGGACGCGAGGCGGTCGTGGTACGAATCGCTCACGGACGGGGTGGAAATTGGTCAGCAGAGTGCGATGACACAATACGAAAACCCACGGAGCCCGCAAAGATCCCCGCGCTCCCAGACGCGGCGCGTTACCAAAGCATGATTTCTCTACGATCCTCCGTCTCCGGCGCGCCGCAGCTGCTCGGCCTCGGTGATCACGCGCCGCCCCATCAGCAGGCTGGTGAGCATGCTCGTGAGGCCGCCCGCGGCGAAGATCATCGCCATGATGACGAACTGGTAGAGCGCGGCGTAGACCGGGTTTTCGCCGCCCAGGATCATGCCCGCCATCACGCCCGGAATCCAGACCCAGCCCAGGCTTTTGAGCGAGTCGACCACCGGGATGAGTGAGGCCTGCACGCTGGTGCGCAGGTGCCGGGCCAACACCGCACGGGGCGGGCCGCCGAGCGCAAGGCCCACCTCAATCTCGTCCCGCTTGTCCTGCAGCTCATCCTTGAGCCGGTCGAGCGCCAGGCTGTTGATTTTCATCGCGTTGGCGATGACGAGGCTGCCGACGGGCACGAGGCTCCGCACCGTCGGCTCGATGGCGCCCGCCCACGTCATCGTCACGATCACAAGGCCGGCGCCCACCGTGATGGCGAGGAAGGACACCTGCGTGACGCCGGGCAGGCCCTCTCCCCGCTGCCGCGAGATCCAGGTGGCCCCACCCACCATGCCGAGCAGGATGAGCGTGCTCCACGCCATCGGCACGGTCAGCAGCACCCCGATCACGAGCCCGACGGCGACGACCTGCACGAAGCCGCGCACGAATGCGACGCTGAGCTCCGATTCCAGCTCCAGGCCGCGCTGGCGCGACAGGATCACGACGAGGGCAGCCAGCACGGTCGCGGCGCCGACCTGGGTGAGACCCTCCAGCACGACGGGGTCCTGTACGTGGTTGAGGGTGTCCTGGAGCATGGAATCGCGTTGAATCGTTGGAAATGAACAGTGGCTCGCGAGGCCAAGCGTGATACTCTTCCTTTTGCAGCCTCTCCTACAGCCTTTTAACCCGCTTCCTCAGGTCCTCGAATCGCACAGCCCGTACGGGCGTATAAATGGTACTTTGATTCATTCGACCTCTCCGTTCCATGAACCGGCGACTTCGCACCCATCGCGAGGCAATCCTAAGGCTCGCTCGTCAGCACGGCGCCCGCGACGTGCGCATCTTCGGATCTGCGGCCCGAGGCGACGACACTATTGACAGCGACATGGACGTGCTCGTGGACATGGAAGAGGGGCGGAGCTTGGTTGATCATGTCGCGCTCAAGCAGGAGCTAGAAGATCTTCTTGGGCAGGAGGTCGATATCGTGACAGAAGCGTCGTTGCATCCGCAGATTCGTGAGCGGGTGCTTCGGGAGGCCGTGCCGCTCGAATGAGTTCTTCGTCGCGCGATTCTCTGTACCTTGAACACATTGCGGAGCGCATTCGGCGGATCGAAGATGCAGCGGAGAACGGGCGCGATGCGTTCGAGTCGTCTTGCATCTTACAGGATGCCATCATTCGAAACTTTGAGAACCTGTTGGTGGATGGATCCGATGTCGAGACACAGTGGTCGACGTGCACGAACGGCGCTCAAACGAGCCCTGTAGCGGCGCTACCGGGCGAGTGTAGAAGCCGTCGAGGTCATTGGAGAGGCCGTGAAGCAGCTCTCGCCTGAGCGCCGCGACCAATATCCGGAGGTCCCGTGGCGTCAGATTGCCGGATTTCGAGACGTACTCATTCACGACTACATGGGAGTAGATCTGAACGAGGTTTGGAATGTCATTGAGAACGAGCTGCCTGGCCTCAAACAGACCGTGAACGAAATGCGGACGGAGCTCCGTGATGAGGAAAACAGGTAGAGCCTCTCCTTCCGATGTGTTGGCTAGGGTTTACTTTACCACCGTTTTGACGGCTCCACCCTGCACGACCTGTCCCCCCTCCAACCGCACGCCCCGCTGCCCCAGCCGCCGCGCCCGGTCGGCGTCGTGGGTGACGAGCACGGCGGTGAGCGCGTAAGCGTCCATCACGCCGGCCAGGAGCGACTCGACCCGATCCGCCGCCTCGGCGTCGAGGCTAGCGGCCGGCTCGTCAAGGAGCACGATGTTGGGGTCGTTGAAGAGGGTGCGGGCGATGGCTACCCGCTGGGCCTCCCCGCCTGACAGCCGATCGGCCGCTCGCTCCTCGAATCCCGACAGGCCCAGCCGATCGAGCAGTTTGTGCAGGCGACCGTCGTCGACTGGCTCGCCGCGCAGCTTCGGGCCCCACACCACATTCTCCGCCACGGTGCCCGCCACGAGCGTCGGCTGCTGCGGCACCCAGCCCACGCGCCGCCGCAGCGTGCGGGGTTCGATGTCGCGGTAGTCGGTGCCGTCGAGAAAGACGGTGCCGCGCGTGGGCTCATCGAGGCGGTTCAGCAACCGCAGCAGCGAGGTCTTGCCGGAGCCCGACGCTCCGAAGACGACGAACACCTCCTCGGCCCGCGCCTCAATGGTCACGTCTGCGATCAGCGTCTGGCCGTCGACGACGCGAGTAAGATTACGGGTGGCGAGGGGTGGGGCGTCCGGCATCCGCAGCGGTGTGATCACTTGGAGAAGCGGTGGGCGCCGAGGCGATGTCCCCATTCCCGGTAGAGACAGGGCGTGAGAGCAGGAGCGGGCTCCCCGGCGACAGCGTCCTCACGCCCGTGATTCCTCGCGCCCCGACAGGGCGTCGAACGACCACGGTCCGGCACCCGCCCCAATCAGCACGAGCGACCCGAGCAGCATCGCCCAGTCGGTGCGCATCGCGTGGGCCATGCTCCAGAAGCCGTACTGGCTCAGCTCGCGCACCTCGAACGGCCCGAAGCCTGCGCCCATCCAGATCGGAATCTTCGTCGTGAGGATGGCCACCGTCATTATCGTGGCCGTCCCCGCCGCGGCGAGGCGCGTGTAGAGGCCCAGCAGAATCAACGCGCCGCAGACGACCTCCGTCGCGCCCACGAAGTTTGCGAGGAGCTCGGGCGCAGGCCACCCCATGTCGTCGAAGCGACCGGACCCGCGCATCGCTGGATACAAAAACTTCTGGAGGCCCTCCGACAGAAAGACGGCGCCCACCATTAGGCGGATGAGCGGAAGCATCTGCCAGGCCGCGGCGGGGGACGTGCGAGCGAGCGAGGTCGACATGAAACCGATGGGTTTGGAACGACGAAGAGACGTCACTGCTGCATCCCCGCGACGGCGGTAACAGACTCACCGAGCACGAGGAGCGCACACGCAGCCCCCAGCGCGACCAGAGCGAGGCCCAGCACGTTGCTGAGAAGGATGTTGCCCAGCCCCATCAGCACTCGCCCCTCCCGGAGCAGCAGGAGGCTTTCCAGGCCGTAGGTCGAGAACGTCGTCAGCGAGCCGATGCCCCCGGTAAACACAAACACCCGGACCTCCTGCGGGAACGAGTACCGGTTGGCGAGCACCCACAAGGCGCCAATGAGGAAGCAGCCCAGGAGGTTGGCCGCGAGGGTGCCCCAGGGAACGTCCGGAGGCGCGAGACGGAGGGCAAGAGACGAGACCGCATGACGCAGCAGGGCCCCGAGGCTTCCGCCGAGGGCAATCCATAGAACCTTGATCATGCGTTGCCTGAGGATATTCGTGCGACTCCTACGATGACACTGTGTGATCCCGTAGGAGTCATCAGCCTCCTGCCCTGTTCCGAACCGCCTGGGACAGGCACTGCGGAGGCGGTTGTCGGCGGACCCCATCGCCATCAGTCACTACCTCAGAAAAAAGCGTCGTCCCGACAGGTTCCCCCAGAGCAAGGCCCCCAGCTCCTCGGAAATAGTGCGGCCCTCTTTCGACGCATCGGGGGCCGGAGGAAGGCGGGACAGATTTGCGGGTGGAGATCGGAGGATGATCGATTACGCCAGTGCCCGTAGTGCGCCGTCCACCACATCTTCGAACACGTCCGGTGGCAAGCAGAGCTTGGCCGTCGTCTGGAGGCCGAAGTACGTATTTGCCAGAAAGTGGGCCGTCGCCTCCGGGTCGCGGTCGGCCGGAATGTCCCCCGTCGCCTGCCCATGTTCCACGAGCGCCTCGAATCCATCCTGCATCTGAGAGAGGGCCTTGCAGGCTTCCGCGCGGGTGTCCTCATCGCAGTGGGCCCGCTCTACGGTCGCGTTCGCCACGAAGCAGCCCCGCGGGTCCTCGTCGGCGTTGGGGCAGGCCTGTTCCAGAAGATGCCGGATGGCCCCGTGGGCGGAATCAAACCGCTCCAGGAGGTGGTCGAACATCTCTCCGTCCTGCTGGCGGTAGTGGTCGAGGGCCCGCAGGTAGAGCTCCTGCTTGCTCCCAAAGGTGTTGTAGAGACTAGAGCGGCTCAGGCCCGTATGATCTACGAGGTCCTGAGCGCTCGTCGCTTCGTAGCCCTGCTCCCAAAACAGCTCCATCGCCTGCTCCAGGACCGTGTCGGGGGTGAACTCTTTCGCGCGGGGCATCCTCGCCAGAGAGGGAACTGAAAATACAACGCACTCCTACCAAAGCAGTAAAGAAACGAACGTTCCAATACGACCGGTTTACCACATCGGGACACAGTAGAGCCCCGATCCTTACCCGGCGCGTTACACTTAGGACGGACAGATCTGAAACAATCGTTCCAAAAAGAAATTTCAAGCCACCGGTCATGCAAGACAGCGGTTATTGCTGGCTTGCTGATGCCATCTTTGCTCGCGTATTCCCCCGACGAAGGCCCTCAACGTCCATGGAGACTCCGTTGGCCACCCGGCCCCAGAAGATCGCTGATCCCGACCACGAGGTCCTCGATCTCGTCGCTGAGCGCTGGAGTCCGCGCGCCTTCGCGGACCGCCCTGTGGAGCCGGAGAAGATCCGGCAGATGTTGGAGGCAGCGCGATGGACGATGTCGTCCTACAACGAGCAGCCGTGGCGTTACGTCGTGGCCTCGCGGCACGAGGATCCAGCGGCCTACAAGCGCCTGCTTCACGGCCTCAATGAGTTCAACCAGAAGTGGGCACGGCGCGCGCCGGTGCTCATGATGTCGTTTTACAAGACGACGTTCTCGCAAAACGGGGACCCGAACCGGTGTGCCCCGCACGACGTGGGGGCCGCCTCTGCCGCGCTCACGTTCCAGGCCACCGCGATGGACTTATACGTCCACCAGATGGCGGGCATCCAGAAGGACGTGGTCCGCGAGACCTACGACGTGCCGGAAGACTTTGAGCCGATGGCGGGCCTCGCGGTGGGCTACCTGGGAGATCCAGACGTGCTGCCGCCCGGGCAGCAGGAGTCCGAGCGTGCGCCGCGTTCCCGCAGACCGCTCGATGAATTTGTCTTCGGGGACGAGTGGGAGACGCCGGCCGACCTCGTCTCGGACGCATAGATGTCGAGGCCGACCCCCCTGTGAATTCATAGGAAGGTTCGGGCCTTGAAAAACGCATCCCGTACTGCAAGTTGTCCATCCACGAGCTCATGAATACAAAGTATCTCTACTGGGGATCGACGGGTCTCGTCGCGCTGCTTGCGCTCGCCTCGGGCACGATGTACTTTGTAGCGGAGGCGCCCGCCGACAGCTTTGCACGTCTCGGGTTTCCCGACTACTTTCGCATTCAGCTCGGCATTGCCAAACTCGTGGGCGGGATGGCGTTGCTTGTGCCCCTACCCCGATGGCTCAAGGAGTGGACGTACGCTGGATTCACCATCGACTTCGGGTCGGCGACCATTGCCCACCTCGCGGTGGGAGACCCCTTGTCGGACGTGGCGACGCCGGTGGTCGCACTCGTCGTTCTACTGACATCGTACGTGAGCTATCACCGGTACTCCCTCACAGACGCGGAGGACGAACCGGCGAGCGCGTAGCTACAGTCGACGGTTCGGTTGGGGCGTGCCCATCGGGGGCGCAGTGAGGAGACGGTTCGTTTCACATTACGGCAGCGATTCATCGAACGGATTGAGCGTATGAGCACGCAGTCTCCCCTACACACATTTTTCGAGGAAGAACTGGGAGCGTCGGACGAGGCGCTCCGGCGGCTTGGATTGGAGGAGGCCCTTCCAACTGAGCACGTCGTGAGTCACCTCGTGGAGCAGACCGTGCACCGCGCGGCGCTCGACGCGGCCACGCAGCGCTACGCCCTGGAGTACCCCTCCGACGAGACGACGGAGGTGTCTTGGAAGCACTGCCTCATGGTCGCCGCCCTTACCGAGCTGCGGCCGGTGAAGCTGCTCGCGAGAAATTAGGCGGTTCGTGATGCGCACACGTAGATTCTGATCTGCGGGAGTAGAGCACGCTCCCAGCCATTTTCCCAAACAGGAGGATGGGGAGCGGAGCGTATGATGGGTGCGGCGGTATCTACCGACGTGCCGGTTCGCTACGAGCCCCCAATCCCATTGCTGACTCTGCACTGTTCCATGGCTCAGACCGACCGCGACCCGCGAGAATCGACGCTCACCATTCTGAAGCGGCTCTGGGGCGTGCTGGCCCCGTACAAGGCGCGCGTCGCTGGGGTGGCGCTACTGATTAGTTTCTCGTCGGCTCTGGCCGCGGCGGGGCCGCAGTTTGTTCGCTATGCGTTCGACGTGGTAATCCCCCAGGGAAGCGGCACGCTGTTCCTGTGGTTTGGGCTGGCGTTTGCGGGCTTCTACCTGTTTCGGGCGGTCGTGGAGTACGGTGGGATGTACTGGAGCTTCGCCCTCACGCAACAGGTGGTGAGTGACGTGCGCATGCAGGCCTACGACCACCTGTTAACGCTACCGGTCTCCCGACTTTCCAACGAGCAGTCCGGCTCCCTCAGCGCGCGCGTCGTGAGCGATCCGAATGCGCTGAAGGGGATGGTTCAGGCGGCGGCGTCTCGCCTCTCCGGCCAGCTCGTCGCCATTTTGGTGGTGGCTGGCCTCCTGGTGTGGATGAACTGGAGGTTGGCGCTGGTGAATCTGGTAGTCCTGCCCATCCTGGCCCTCGTGACGTACTACTACCAGGAGCCGCTCCGCACCGCGTCTCGAAGCATTCGCAAGACCGTGGCCCGTCTGACGGCCACCTCCACCGAGGCGATCTCCAACATCCGGGTCGTGAAGGCCTTCGTCGGCGAAGAGCAGGAGCGCAAGCGCTTCGGAGAGCACAATCAGGCGTACGTCGACATCAACCTGGACCGCCGAAAAGACGTGGGCAAGATGGAGGGCCTTATCAACATCACATCCAATTATGGAATCGGGGCCCTCTTGCTCATTGGCGGCTGGATGGTAACGAGTGGCAGCCTCACGCTCGGCGAGCTTACGGCCTTCATCATGTATCAGCGCCAGCTGCAGGGACCGGTCCAATCGGTCATGTTCTTCAACGACAAGCTGCAGGCGGGCATGGCGGCCCTGGAGCGGCTTTCCGATCTCGTCGACACGCCCCCTGAGACCGGCGGCGACCGCGAAGAGGTGCCCGTCGGCGCGGTCGAACTGGAAGAGGTCCGCTTCACGTATCCGGACGCCGACGAGCCGGCGCTGAAGGATCTGTCCCTCCGGATTGACACCGGCGACACCGCCGCGCTAGTCGGTTCGTCTGGGGCGGGCAAGAGCACGGCGGCGAGTCTCATCGCTCGGTTCTGGGACCCGCAAGACGGTCGCGTCACGATCGACGGGCAGGACCTGCGCACTTTCGACCTGAATGCCCTGCGCCGATGCATCGCCCTCGTGCCGCAGGCCCCCACGCTCTTCTCCGGCACTGTGGCGGGCAACATCCGCTACGCCGACCCCGACGCCGACGACGCGGCGGTCCGGCGGGCGGCCGAGCTGGCCAACGCCGACGGGTTCATTCGGCACTTGCCCAACGGCTACGCGACCCAGATTGGCGAACGAGGCGTGCGGCTCTCCGGCGGGCAGAAGCAGCGAGTGGCCATCGCCCGCGCCATCCTGAAAGACGCGCACGTGCTCCTGCTCGACGAGGCGACCTCCGACCTCGACAGCGAGTCGGAGGCGGTGATTCAGGACGCGCTCGATGGCCTCTTCGCCCGCGGCAGCCGTCTCACGTCCATCGTCATCGCCCATCGCCTCAGCACCATCGAGGACGCCGACACGATTTTCGTGCTGGAGGACGGGCAGCTGGTGGAGCAGGGTACGCACGAGGAGCTGCTGACCCGCGGCGGCCGCTACGCGGAGCTGCGCGCGCTGCAGCGGCGGGACGAGGAGACGCCGATCCGTCCCGCGGCGCGCCTGGAGGGGACCGGAAGGGAGCTCCGGGAATCGTAGCGGTCGATCATGGGTCAACTCATCGAGCGTCCGGCACTCGCGCTCCTCTACGCCAGCGCGCTCCCGTTCGGCACCGCCTGCTCGGGCTCTGCGAGCACCACGTCGCCATTGTCTCGATAGAAGCCCGTGACCAGAAATTCCGATGTGAACGGGCCGATCTGCTTTGGCGGAACGTTGACGACCCCGATGATCTGACGGCCCTTCAGTTCGTCGGTCGTGTAGAGGTCCGTCACCTGCGCGCTCGATTTGAGCACGCCGATCTCGTCGCCGAAGTCTGCCCAGATCTTGTAGGCGGGCGTCCGCGCCTCGGGGAAGTCCTCAACGCGGGTAACGGTCCCGGCGCGCAGCTCCACTTGTTCGAAGTCGTCCGAGGTGATGTCTTGCATGATTGGAGTCGTATTCGGATCAAGAGACGGATTCGGTGGACGCGGATCGGCCACGTGCCGCCCGCAAGGCCTTCCTCCGGCGCCGACGAGCACCGTGAACGGCCCCAGCTCGAGGGTCGCGTCGCGGAAATTCTTGAAACTGGTCAGCTGCAGTTCGCAGAACATCGTCGGGCATCGGGGGGCATCCAAAAGAACCGAGCAGAGCAGCGAGTCAATGCTGACATCTCCTCTCCGCTTCGAAAATCGTACACTGCACCGCCGATGTAGATTCGTTTCGCGGCGGTCCGCTCCAGCGAGCTACGTGCAGATTCCCTTCCAGTCGGCGGAAGAAGAGGGCTGAATCGAGACCCGAAATTGTTCAGGGACGCGCAATAAACCCCTCTGCCCGTGTGCCTTCGATCTCCTGACGCTCCGCCTCGATCTCGTCCCAGGCATCCGAATCCTCGCGGAGGCGCCGGTACGCTCGGTCCGATTGCTCGAACATCCGATCGCGCTTGTGTTGCTCCACGAGCTTCCGAAGCGTGTCGGTAAGAGTGAGCTCCTTCTCCTCAGCAATCGTCTTCAATTCAGCGTGGACATCCCGGTCGAACGGAAAGCACATGACCGGCGAGCAAATGGTTGTCTGCATGGGCGTGACTGAAAAGGGTTATAAGAAGGTTTTGGCCTTTACGCAGGCGACCACCGAGCTCCATCGGCTCGGCCTGTTTGAGGAGCTGAGACGGAGCCTGAAAGCGACCAACTGTATCGAAAATCTCAACGAGCAGGTGGAGAGCAACACCAGTAACGTGAAGCGCTGGCATCACTCTCCACAGCGGCACCGGTTCCCAACTAAATTTGCATTTACGCCTAATGATTGATACGGTGTGCCGGTCAGGGGTTGAACCACCGAAGTGGCCCTGAGCCGCTGCTGAGAGGGATCCGCTTTCTCGCACGGTCTGGTCCAACGTGCCCTTAGAGCCTGCAAACGCCGATTCTACTCAACCCCTGATTCGCATACAATGAATGTATGCAGAGTCAAAACTCGTTGAACCTGTCCCACTGCAGGAGAGAGCGCTGTCACGCCTGTTAAGGAAATTTTACGTCGGAAAGGAGCATAACGTTCGTAAATTTCGAATATTTACAACACCACGACATGCCCTTTGATACGTACCGCTCTCTTCGCACTGCCCTGTCCCGAACGTTTATCCTTGTCCTCGGGCTGGTGATCATGGGAGTTGGTACAACCTTCGCCCAGGGGACCATTGAAGGAAAAGTCACTGCCCAGAGCAGTGACGATCCCCTGCCCGGGGTTAATGTTGCCATCACGGAGCTGCAAATTGGTGCTGCAACCGGGGTAGACGGAAACTTCGCGATTACAGATGTCCCGCCGGGGGAGCACACTGTTCGCGCGCGTTTCGTGGGGTATCAGACGCGAACGAAAACGGTTGAGATCTCCGAGAGTGAGACCGTCACGCTGAACTTTCGACTTCCGGAGGCCACGAGGCAGATGGACGAGGTCGTTGTGACGGGAACCGGGGGGGCAGCCGAACGCAAGGAGATCGGAAATAGCATTTCTCAGGTTGGGGCGGAGGAGATTGAGGCTGCGCCGGGGGGGTCATTCGGTGATGTTTTGCAGGGGCGTGTTTCTGGGGCCAACATCATGGATAACTCTGGCCAGGTCGGCGGAGGGCGATCCATTCGGCTTCGGGGAAACAGCTCGGCCACCCAGGACAATACCCCGTTGATCTACGTCGATGGGGTTCGCATGAATAATGGGTCCGTCGGTGGAGATCCCGAGGTGAATCAGGCGGCTTCTCCGATGGATGACATCAACCCCGAAGACATCGAACGGGTAGAGGTCATTAAGGGCCCGGCCGCGACAACCCTCTATGGGACAGAGGCGTCGAGCGGGGTCATTCAAATCTTCACGAAGGAGGGTTCTCAGGGCAATTCGAGCTTCACATTCACGACCAAGCAGGGGGTCAATCATATGGGTCAAATTGGCACCCAGGACTATCACTCCGAGCTTGCCGTCAACGACTGCAGCGATGAGCCGGGCTGTCCCTCGGACGGTGACTGGCTCCGAACCGGGCACATTCAGCAGTACAATCTCTCGGTTCGAGGGGGAACGGGAACGGTGAACTACTTCGTCTCGGGCAAGGTCTCTGACGAGTCGGGGATCATTTCTCCTCAGGGTTCCAACCGATATTCGGTCCGCGGAAACTTCGGGTTTAATCCCCTCGAAAGCCTCAACGTGAAAATCAACAACAACTACACCCGGCGAAATATCACGTGGCTGCCGGACGGCAACAACGCGGAGGGCTTTCTGCTGAACTCGCTCCGGGGCGATCGGGGATATACGCCAGATGGCGACGACAGTGAGGTGCTCGCCATGGGCCTTACCACGACCATCGACCACTTCACGTCTAGCATCGACCTTAATTGGTCGCCGACTACCAATCTGTCGCAGTCGCTGAACCTAGGACTGGACTACACGAACTCCGAGTATGAAGAGGAGAAGCCCTTCGGGTACTTCCTCGAACAGGGCGGAGCCCGTGAGAACGACTCGGACGTGAATCGTCGCGTAACGGCGGATTACCAAGGATCCTACGAGACCGAGATTGCGGGCAACTTCTCGTCGACCACGTCGTGGGGCGGGCAGCTCTTCCGCGACCTCGACGTCAACCTGAACGGCACTGGAGAAGACTTCTCCGGCCCCGGGGACAAAGTGCTCGACAATGGCGCCGTGACTAGGGCGTTCGAGTCCCGCTTGACAGAAACGAGCGGGGGCTTCTTCGCTCAGGAGCGTCTTGGATGGAACGAACAGCTGTTCGTAACCCTTGGGGCTCCTTCTCCTACCTCCTTTCCGAGAGCGACTTTTGGCCGGACTGGTGGGGCACGATGAAGCTGCGCGGTGCCTACGGTGAGTCCGGCCGAGCGCCGAGCGCCTTTGCCGCCATTCGGACCTACGAGTCCACGTCCGGCGACGAGGGCGAGCCAGCCGTCACCCCCGGGAATATTGGAGACCCGGACCTCGGCCCGGAACGCTCGCGAGAGTTCGAGGGGGGCTTCGAGGCTTCGTTCTTCGAGGACCGGATTTCGGCAAGCTTCACGGCCTACCGCCAGCGCACCTACGACGCGCTCGTGAACGTACAGCCGACCCCCTCCAATGGCTTTACGGACACTCAGTTGCGCAACGTCGGCGAGTTTGAGAACCGAGGCATTGAGTTCGACCTCGACACCGATGTGATTCGCACTGAGGCAGTGACGTGGAGGCTTGGGGGCAGTTACTCCACCAACTTTACCGAAGCGATTGAGACCGGACCCTCCGGCGACATCTACGTGGGCTGGAACAACGAAATCAAGGAGGGTGAGCCCGTTCCGGCTGTCTACCGGGACGTGGTGAAGAATCCGGATCAGATTCCGGACGATCCCCAGAACGTAGAGTTTGAGGAGCGGAATCTCGGTGCGTCCTATGCGCCACAGACTCTCAACCTGAACACGTCCGTGACGCTGTGGGAAGACCTCACGCTCGAGGTGCTTGGACAGGGGAAGTTTGGCCACGTGCTTAGCTCCGGCACGGCTTACCAGAACGTCCGACGTGAAAAGTGGCCTACCTGCAACGACATCCAGGCGCAGATCAGTAATGGGGACTACTCGGGCCTGACCGCTGGGCAGATTGGTCGGTGCGACCCGGACCAGACCACGTACGGCATGTGGACGCGGGCGGCTGACTACTTCAAGCTCCGGAGCCTGTCACTCCAGTATCGCGTGCCGGACCAGTACCTCCCCGGTCGGCTGCGAAACGCGTCGCTCCGCTTTCAGGGCCGCAATCTGTTCACGATTACCGATTACCCGGGACTCGATCCGGAGGCCTTTGAGGACGGCAACCGCCCCTTTGCCCTGTTCCGGCAGGAGTACTACAATCTGCCGCCGGTGCGCTCCTTCACGTTCACCCTGAAGACCAACTTCTAGGGCCCCACCGGGACATCGTCTGAACGAAGATCCACTCTTCAATCCAGGACATTTATTAGATTGCCATGATTACTCAATCGCTACGTTCTATTCTCTTTCTCCTGACCGGGCTCCTCGTGGCCGGGCTCCTCGCGGCCGGGTGTGGGGACGGCTTCTTCGGGGTCGACAATCCGGGTCAGATTCAGGAGGAGGATCTGAACACAGAGCAGGCGATGAGCGCCATCGTGACCGGGATGTCGTCGGACCTCTCGGCCGAGTTGGACCAGCTCGCGTTTCTAGGGGCTCGCTACTCGGATGAAATGTCGGCGACGGGAAGTTACTTCCTGACCGGCCGTGCCCGACGTGGTGTGCTCGAAAGCGATGACGTGAGCACGTACTGGGAAGGCATTCAGCGAGCCCGCTTCTCTGCTGAGGACGGCATCGAGCGGATGCGTCGCGTGCTCGGGGAGAACTTCGGCGAGCGGAAAGAAATGGGGGCTCGGGCGCTTTTCTTTGCCGGCACCAGCAATCGGGTATTCGGTGAGAACTTTAACCGGGTGGTATTTGAGGGGGGATCCGCCAAGCCTCGCACTGCTGCCTTTGAGCGTGGCGTCCCCTACTTCGAAGAGGCCGTCAACGTCGCTCAAACCGCCGGGGCCCAGGATCTTGTGCACGCGGCGCGCGGTGGGCTCGCGCAGGTTCACATGAGTCTGGGCAACTGGGACCAGGCACAGAGCTACGCCGAGCAGGTCCCCACGGACTTCGTGTACCATGCGCTTTTCTCGCGGAACTCGAGCCGTGAAGAGAATGAGGTCAACCAGGAGACGCACGAGCGGTACGAAATGTCAGCCATTGAAACGCTTGTAGGTCAGGTGGGGGGAGAAGATGATCCGCGCGTTCCGTACACCGATTGTCGCGGAAATGCGGGGGCGAGTGGAGTTTGTACCGCAGAGAACGGTGCAGGCGGGAATAATCCCCACCTCCGTCAGGAAAAGTTTCCGTCACTCGGCTCAGACATTGCCCTCGTAAAAGGTGCCGAGATGCGTCTGATTGAAGCCGAGGCGGCAATCCGCGGCGGGAGTCCGGACCTCAGTGAGTTTACCTCTCAGATCAACGAAGTCCGCAATCACTACGGCCTGAGTACCATTAGTCAGCCCAATCAGGTCGGCGACCTCGACTTCCCGACAACTCAGGATGACGACGCTCTGTCGATCCTCGACCGGGAGCGGCATCTCACGCTCTGGTTGGAGGGGCGCCGTCTCAACGACCTTACGCGGTGGGACCATCCCTTCATTGAGGGAGGTGCCCTTGCGTACACCAGCAACATTGCCTCGGAGCGAGCTACGATCTTGCCGCTTGCTGAGAGCGAGTGTAACAACAACGAAAACGTCCAGTGCCCGGACCAGGAGGTATACACGCCATAGTGGCAGCCGAGTCTGGACGATTCTCCTATGACCGATGTGCTCACTGCCCCGGCCGATGGTTCCGATGCCCGGGGCAGTGGCATGTATGACTATTTTCTTCAGAAGCGCCCAGGTGTAATGTCTAGCCGATCCATTCTTGACCGCTCCAGAGCATCTTTCCTCATAGCAGGGCTGCTGATGCTCCTTCTTGGGAGCGTTGGCCTGCCCGCGGAGGCGCAGGAGCTGGCGCCCATCTCCACGGAGGCCCTCGACGGGCTCCAGTTCCGCGAGATTGGCCCGGCCGTCACCGGCGGGCGTATCCACGACATCGAGGCCCTTCCGGACGACCCGTCGTCGATCTACGCGGCTACCGCCTCGGGCGGCCTCTGGAAAACGACGAACAAGGGAACGACCTGGGAGCCCCTCTTCGGCGACCAGCCGGTGAGCACGTTCGGCGACGTGGCGATTGCACCCTCGAACCCCGATGTCGTGTGGGCCGGCACCGGCGAGCAGAACAACCGGCAGAGTACCTCCTGGGGCAACGGGGTGTACCGCTCCACCAACGGCGGCGAGACCTGGACGCACCTCGGCCTGGAGGAGACCCGCCACATCGGCGAGGTTCGCGTCCACCCCGAGGACCCGGATGTCGCCTACGTGGCCGCACAGGGCAACCTGTGGGCCCCCTCCGAGACGCGCGGCGTCTACAAGACCATCGACGGCGGGGAAACCTGGACGAAAGTCCTCTACGTGGACGAGTTCACCGGCACCGTGGACCTCGTGATGGACCCGGAGGATCCGGACGTGCTCTACGCGGCGGCCTACCAGCGCCTCCGCCGCACGTGGGGCTTCAACGGCGGGGGGCCGGGCAGCGGCATCTACAAGACGACGGATGGCGGCGAAAAGTGGGCCGAACTCACCAACGGCCTGCCGGCGGGCGACAAGGGCCGGATCGGGCTGGCTATTGCCGAGACGAACCCGGACGCGGTCTACGCGACCGTCGAGCACGCGGACGAGGGGGGCACCTACCGCACCCGCGACGCCGGGGCCACCTGGGAAAAGGTGAATGACCTGAATCCCCGCCCCATGTACTACAGCCACATCTCCGTGGACCCGACGAACGCCGACCGCGTGTTCGTCCTGTCGACCGAGTTTTACATGAGCGAGGACGCGGGGGAGACCTTCACCCAGATGCCGACGCGCCCGACCTACGACGTGGGCGTGCACAGCGACCACCACACCCTGTGGGTCGATCCCTCGAATCCTCGGCACTTCTACCTCGCCGGGGACGCGGGCCTCCATGAGACCTGGGACCGCGGGAAAACCTACCGGCGCATCAACAACCTCCCGATCGGCCAATTCTACGCCATTGGGCTCGACAACCGGGACCCGTACCGCATCTACGGAGGCATGCAGGACAACCACTCCTGGATGGTGCCCAGCCAGACGCGGCGCTGGAAGGGAATTATCGACGACGACTGGCGGCAGATCGGCTTCGGCGACGGGATATACCAGCAGGTCGCCAACCCGCGGGCGGTCCTCGTGGGGTCGCAGAACGGCGGGCTCCAGCGGGTCGACCCGGAGACCGGGGACAACCTGACCGTCGAGCCCTTTGAGCCGGACAGCCTCGACTATCGCTTCGACTGGGTCACGCCCAGCCACGTCTCGCGGCACGACTCCTCGACGGTCTACTTCGGCGGCAATCGCCTCTTTATCTCGCGGGACACGGGCGCGACCTGGACCCGGACCCAGGACCTGACCAAGGACATCGACCGGGAGTCGCTTTCGCTGATGGGCGTGAAGGGGAGCGAGGACATGCTCTCGAAGCACGACGGCACTGCGGGCTTCAGCGAGATCACGACCATCGCCGAGTCGCCCCTCACGCCGGACGTGCTGTGGGTGGGGACCGACGACGGCAACGTGCAAGTCTCGCGCGACGGCGGCGACAGCTGGACAGAGGTGGGACGCAACATCTCGTCCGTCAACGACACGACGTACGTGAGCCGCGCGATCGCCTCCGCGGCCGGGGAGGGCGTAGCCTACGTGACGCTCGACGGGCATCGCCGCGGGGACTTCGCGCCGCACGTCTTCAAGACGACCAACTTCGGGCAGACCTGGACCCAAAAGACCGACGGGCTGCCCGAGGAGGGCACGGTCAACGTCATCGTCGAACACCCGGACAACCCGAACACGCTCTTCCTCGGGACTGAGCACGCACTCTTTGCCTCGACGACAGCCGGGGACCAGTGGATGAAGGTCGAGGCGGGCCTGCCCACCACCCTCTACGACGACCTGAAGATTCATCCGCGCGAGAAGGACCTTGTCGCCGGCACCCACGGCCGCGGGATCTGGATTCTCGACGACACGACGCCGATCGCCGAGTGGACGGCTGACGCCAAGGAGGCCGACGCCCACCTGTTCTCGATCCAGCCCGCCACGATCCGCAACTTCTGGAAGAACACCAGCTACCGCGGGCAGGCCGACTGGGCGGGCGAGAACCCGAAGCCCGGGGGCCCCATCAGCTACCACCTCGCCGAGCCGGCCGAGTCGGTGACGCTCACGGTGCGAAACCCCGACGGGGAGGTCGTTCGCCGCCTGGAGGGCCCCTCGAGCGCCGGCCGAATTCACCGCGTGACGTGGGACCTCACGCATCCCGCCCCCCCGACCGAGGAGGACGAGGACGGAGACGAGCGGGAGGGCGTCGTGGAGCCGGACACGATCCTGCCGGAGATCGAGTACGCGACGGATCCGAAGGGACCGTTCGTGCGCCCTGGGACCTACACGGTGACCCTGACCGCCGACGACGCGGAGGCCACCGAGACGGTGGAGGTGCGAGGTGACCCTGAGATCGAGCTGACGGCCCAGCAGTGGCGCGCGCGGGAGACCTTTCTCCTCGACCTGCTGGACGCGCAGCGCACCCTCTTCCCGGTCGTCCAGCGGGCCGACTCCCTGGAGGAGGCGCTCGACGATCGGCTCGACGAGGAGGAGGACAATGAGGAGCTCGCGGCCCTCGCCGACAGTGCGGCGTCGCACGCCGACGACCTCTCCAGTGTCCGCTACGGCCTCTACGGTCTCGCGGGCACCTTCAACTGGAGTGGCGTCACGCAGCCGTCCCTCCACGTACCGACCTCGACGCATCGGGAGCGGAAGGAGCACCTGCGGGAGCGGATGCAGGCGGCGATCGAGCAGTTCCGGGCGTTCGAGCAGACGGCCGAGCGTGCCGAGTAAGGAGGAGATGATCGTTCCTCGCACACCCCGACAAAGCTGTACATCGACATGCCTCAGCGATCCGTCGTTCGTGAAGCTGTGCTGCCCAGCCTTCTTCTCGTCCTCGCCGTGGGCGGACTCACCGGTTGCGGGGGAGGGGAGTCCCCCGAACAGTCGATCCGACTCGCGGGCTCCTCATCGGCTCAGGAGGGCGATACAGTGGACGTGACGGTGGAGATGAGCCCGGACGCCCGGTCGACCGCCTCCAGCGTCCAGTTTCAGCTTCACTACACGAACGCCCACCTCGAACACGTCAACTACGAGCTGAAACCAACGGTTCAGTCGGACGCGCGGGTTCAGCACTATCCGAGCAAGGCCTCGTTCGACCTCGGGCTTCCCCTCGAAGAGAATGCGTCCGGTGATTCGCCCGTGCTGGCCCAGTTCCGGTTTCGGGTCCAGGAGACAGCGCCCGGCGGCGTGCCCTCGCACCTCCGCCTCGCCGACCTCGAGGTGCTCCGCGGCGACGGGAAGATGCGGCGGATCGACCGGGGGGCGTCCCACCAGATCGCCGTACGCACCTCTGGGGGCTCCGACACGGAAGCGGCCGCTCTCGAAGTGGGGAATCAGTATACCCTCGAAGACACGGTGCGGATCGGGGAGGTGGAGGCCCCGGACTCGGCCCGCATCGCGATTCGGGGGACCTATCCGGACGGCAACAAGGGCATCGTCGGGGAGACCGTCGTGCCGCCGGGTCACCGCGAGACGGTAAAGGTGGCCCTCGACCCCGAATTCGGGCTCTCGGACCGGAAATTTGCCTTCCTGGAGGCGGGACTCTATCACCACGAGGGCGCGAGCGGGGACGGCTCGTACCGCTGGTACGAGGTGGACGGGCAGCGCGTGCAGTCGACCTTTACGGCGCACTACCGCACGTCGCGTCCCGAATCGAAGATTATCGTGGAGGACAAGTCCCTACGCAACCACACGCTGGTCGTCGATTCGGTCATAGCCACCGAGCCGGCGGACCTCGTCGTTCACCGCAACGAGGAGGGCAGCCCCCTTATCCCGGGCATCATTGGGAAGGCACGGGTGGGCAAAGGCGTCAACACCAACGTGGCGATCGACCTCTACGAGGACGAGACGGTCGTCTGTGGAGAGACGCTCTGGCCGATGCTGCACGTTCGGAGCGAGTCGGAGGACCAGCCCTACGAGATCGACTACCCCATCATCACCGAGCCGGTG
>PXTN01000121.1 GCA_003022565.1 Bacteroidetes bacterium QS_3_64_15
AGAGACGGGCAATCAGCGCACCTACGAGCGGGACCTGCGCGTCCGAGACTGGGCCGAAGAGCAGGGGGTTCCGTTTACGGAAGTACCTAGTCGAGGCGTTATCCGAGGCCCGCACGACCGCGACCACTGGGCGGACCGGTGGGAGGCATACATGGACCGGCCGCTCATTCATCCGCCCGACACGCTCCGGCCCGTGGAGGGCATTGAGCCGAGCCCGATGCCTGCTCACGCCGACCTCGGCCTGCGTCCCTCCACCGCTGCCCTCCAGCAGATCGGGGGGGCGGAGGCACACCGCACCCTCGAGTCTTTTCTCTACGACCGAGGCCAGGACTACCGGTGGGCCATGTCGCAGCCCGCGCCCGCCACGACGGAGTGCTCGCGGATGTCGGTGCACCTCGCCGTTGGCACCATCAGCCTGCGGCGCGTGGTCTACGAACTGCGGCAGCGACAAGAGGAACTGCGGGGCGTCGGCGGGGAGGAGGCCGCTGCCCGCCGCAAATCCCTCGACAGCTTCGACAGCCGCCTCCACTGGCACAGCCACTTCACGCAGAAGCTGGAGGATGCGCCCCGCATCCAAACCGAAAGTTACATCCCGGCCTTCGACGACCTGCGGGCCGACGACTGGGATCCGGCGCTCTATGAGGCGTGGCTCTACGGCCGCACCGGTTTCCCTATGGTCGACGCTTGCATGCGCCGCCTCCGCAAAACGGGCTGGCTCAACTTCCGCATGCGAGCCATGCTCTGTTCGTTTGCGGCGTACGACCTGTGGCTCGACTGGCGCCGCTTTGCCCCCACCTACGGCGGCCTCATGGCCGACTACGTGCCCGGCATTCACTACCCGCAGGTGCAGATGCAGTCCGGCACCACCGGCATCAACCGCGTGCGCATCTACAATCCCATCAAGCAGGGCAAGGATCAGGACCCCAACGGCACGTTCATCCGCCGCTGGGTGCCTGAGCTCGCGCCCCTGGAGACGACTGCGTACGTCCACGAGCCCTGGCGCATGCCCCCGATTGAACAGCAAACCGCCGGGGTGGTGATCGGAGAGGACTACCCGGAGCGCATCGTGGATCACAATGAGGCCTACCACCACGCCCAGGACGCCATTCACGAGCTCCGCGAGCAGCCCGAGATTCAGGAGCAAGCCGACGCCATCCTAGAGCGACACGGCAGTCGGGCATAACGAACGGTCGGGCGGAACGCGTAGAATGCCCTGATGTACGTCATGACACAGTTTTGCTATTCACAGTCCCTCTGTGTGTGTCCTGGTGCTCGACGTGCAGTGTCGACATTGGTGTCGTTACATCTCTCGTTCTTGCACGTGAGCCGAGTGTCCCCCCTGCTGTTCTGTGACCGCATACGCCCTCTCGGCCTCCCGCCGAAGGGCGTTTTTTCATTTTCAGTGCTCTGCTCAACTGAGCCGCCCCCGTCATGAAGGTGTACGTCATGTACGAAAATGAGGACTGGATGCCTCCGCTCCGCACGGCCCTCGACGGCGCCAGCATCCCATACGAGGAATGGTTCGTCGACGAGGGGCATTTTGATGTGATGAGCGCGCCGCCCGAGGGCGTCTTCCTGAACCGCATGAGCGCGTCCTCGCACACCCGCGGCCACGCCGCTGCCGTGGAGCACACGCGCCAGGTGCTTGCCTGGCTGGAGCGGCACGGGCGGCGCGTCGTCAATGGGTCACGCGCCTTCGAACTGGAGATTAGCAAGGTCCAGCAGCACGCCGCGCTGGAGCAGGCGGGGTTGCGAACCCCGGCCACGCGAGCGGTGGCGGGCGGGCCGGAGGCGCTGCTGGAGGCGGCCGAGGACGTGCCCACTCCGTTCGTCACCAAGCACAACCGGGGCGGGAAGGGGCTCGGTGTGCAGCTCTTCCGCACCCATGAGGCGTTCGCGGAGGCTGTTCGAAACGGCGACATCCCGACGCCGCCGGCCCACATCACGCTTCTGCAGCAGTACATCGAGCCCGCTGAGCCGGTCATCACGCGCTGCGAGTTCGTGGACGGCGACTTTCTGTACGCCATCACCTCCGACACCAGCGACGGCTTCGAGCTGTGCCCGGCCGACGCGTGTCGCACCGACGAGGGGCGCTGCGCCGTAGACGGTGACGACTCGCTCTTTGCCCTCCGCGAGGACGTCCCGCCTTCCCTCATCGATAGCTACAAAGCGTTCCTCGAACGGGAGCAGATCGACATCGCCGGCATCGAGTTTATCGAGGATGCCGAGGGGCAGATCTGGACCTATGACATCAACGGCACGACCAACTATTCGCCTGAGGTCGAGGACAGGCACGACCTCAGCGGCATGGCCGCCGTCGCCGACCTCCTGAAGCGCGAACTAGAGGCCGCGGCGACCGGCGAGAGCATCCCTCCTGACCCCCCTCCTCCTCCGACGTTCTAACCTTCAGAACCTGTTTTGCGAGTGGATGCGAAGCCGAGACACAGTGGGCGACGCACATGAACGGTGCTCAAGCGAGCCCTGTAGCGGCGCTACCGGGCGAGTGCAGAAACCGTTCTGTGCGAGATCCACGAAGTCGCAGGCCGTAGACATCTCGCCAAACAGGTTCTCAACCTTCCAACCTGTAACCTGCCAACCTTCAACCCGCAAGATGATTGATCTTGGCATCTGGCTCCCCATCTTCGGCGGCTGGCTCCGCAACGTGAAAGACGAGGGCATGCCGCCCACGTTCGAGTACAACCGCAAGGTGGCCCGGGCGGCCGACGCCGCGGGCTTCTCGACGATGCTCATCGCCGAGCTCAACCTGAACGACATCAACGGCCCCTCGCACCCGGCCCTGGAGTGCTGGACTACCGCCTCGGCCCTCGCCCCGGTGACCGACGACATCCGCATCATGGCGGCCATTCGCCCGGGCTTCCGCGAGCCGGCGGTGACCGCCAAGATGGCCTCCAACATCGATCACATCTCCGACGGCCGCTTCGAGGTCAACCTCGTCTCGGCGTGGTGGGAGGAAGAGATGAAGATGTACGTCGGCGACTGGCTTGATCACGACGCCCGCTATGATCGCTCCGCCGAGTTCGTGCAGATCCTGAAGGGCCTCTGGTCGCAGGACCGATTTTCGTTTGACGGCGACTTCTACACGATCGAGAACACGATCCTGGAGCCCAAGCCCGTGCAGCCCAATGGCGTGCCCGTCTATGCCGGGGGCGGCTCGGAGGAGGGCCGCAACATGATCGCCACCCACTGTGATCACTACCTGATGCACGGCGGCACCGTCGACAAGATTGCGGGCGACATCGAGGACCTGCGCGAGCGCCGCGCCGAGAAGGGCCACGACCCCGACGAGATGAAGTTCGGCATGGCCGCCTACATGATCTGCCGCGACAGCGAGCAGGAGGCCCGCGAGGAGCTCGACCGCATCACCACGGTCGACTACGAGGCGGAGGGCTTCGACAGCTACGACGACTTCGTGGAGCACTCGGAGCTGGACTCCGAGGTCGACCTCAAGGACTACTCGGTGTCCAACCGCGGCCTGCGGCCCGACCTCGTGGGCACGCCGGACCAGATCGTGGAGAAGCTGAACGCGTACGCCGACGTGGGGCTCGACCTCGTACTGCTGCAGTGCAGCCCGATGCTGGAAGAGGTGCAGCGCATTGGCCGAGAGGTGATTCCCCGGCTCGCCCCCACGCTGGCGCGCTGAGCCCGGCGGTCATCACGAGTCCCCGGAGTCGCCGCGCTGCAGCACGTCCACCCCGAGCCGGTTCTCCAGTTCATCGACCCGGCTGCGGCTCACCGGGATCCGCGTGCCGTCCTGCAGCCGCACGGCGTAGTCCCCCCCACCCCCGCGCAGGAGGAGCTCGATCTTCTCGAGCCGCACGATGGCCGACCGGTGCACGCGGGCAAACGCCTCGGGGTCGAGCCGGGCCGTCAGCGTCTTCATCCGCTCCCGGATGACGTACGTGTCATCCCCCGTGTGGAGCTCGGCGTAGGAGCCGTCGGCGGTGATGTGGGTGAGGTCGTCCACTGGGACAATGCGCGCCTTGCCGCGGCCCTGCACCGCAATGCGCTCCAGATAGGGCTCGTCGCGGGTACGTTCCTCCTCCAGCAACGACGGGTCCCGCTCCCGGAGGAGCCGCAGGAGACGCTCCGAAATGGCCTCGTCGTTCTGGCTGGCAATCTGGTCGCGCGCCCGATGCAGGGCCTGCTCGAAGCGCTCGTCGTCGAACGGCTTCAGCAGGTAGTCCACCGCTGCGAGGTCGAACGCCTTGATGGCGTACTGGTCGTAGGCGGTGACGAAGACGGTCGTCGGCATCGCCTCCGACCCGATCTCTTCGATCACGTCGATGCCGCTCATGCCGGGCATCTGCACGTCCAGAAATACGAGGTTGGGCGCCTGCTCGCGAATCGCGTCGACCGCCTCGGGCCCGTCCTCCGCGTCGCCGACGACGGTGACGCTGGGGGCGTCGTCGAGCAGCTCGTGGAGCCGTTCGCGGGCCAGCGGCTCATCATCCGCGATCAGGGCGCAAATGGGGGAGGCGTCGGTGGACATGGCAGGGAGAACAGTGGCGCGAGGAGAGGATCAGTCGGCGTCCGGAGCGGGAACCGATGCAGTGAGCGACGAGGCGCCCGAGGCCGTGTAGAGGGCCGTGCCAGTATGGTATGGAATCCGAAGCACAGCCCGGGTGCCCCCCTCATCCGACAATTTGAGGTGCGGGGCCGGGTCGGCGCCGTACAATTCTTGGAGACGGGCGCGCACATTCCGCAGGCCGAGCCCGTCCTCCTGCGACTCGGGGAGGCCCGGTCCATTGTCCGTCACCGACAGCACGAGCATGTCGTCCTCGCGGCGGCCGCGCACCTCGATCCGGCCCACCCCGCGTACCTGGCTTGCTCCGTGCTTGATGGCATTTTCGGCGAGGGGCTGCAGGATGAGATTGGGGACTTGGGCGTCGTAGAGGGAGGGGGGCACGTTGACCTCCGTATCCAGCCGCCCCTGAAATCGAATCGACTGGATCTCGAAGTAGTCGTCGAGGAACTCCAGCTCTTGGGAGAGGGGCACCTCCTGGGGCGCCTCCTCGTCGAGCACGTGGCGCAGCAGCTCACTGAGGCGTGCAATCATGCGGCGCACCCCGGCCGGGTCGCGGTCCACGAGCGTGCTCACCGCATGCAGTGTGTTAAACAGAAAATGCGGGTTGAGTTGCATGCGGAGGGCCTCCAGGCGGGCCTCTGTGAGCTTCGCTTCGAGCGCCTCCGTCCGTTCTTCCAGCCGTTCGGCCTCCTCCTGCCGCGCCTTCTGCTGGAAATAGTAGCTCCGGGCAAAACCGGCCATCAGGATGACGAGATAGATGGCCAACTCGTCGGTGAACCAGAAGTTACTGAGGGCCCGAGCGACATCCATCGAGCGCTCTCCCAGTCCGGCCGTGACCGCATCCTCAATCAGGTCGACTGCGAGTGCGACCGTGAAGGCCGCCGCCGCGTGCACCCCGATGTTTCGGGCCACCGTTGTCTGTTTCGTGTCGGCGGGCTCCACGACCGGAAGGGCCGCGGCAAACCGAAAAACCAGCGGAGTGAGGAGGACCCACAGGCTGTATTCGACCAGCTCCGCGATCGTTCGAGCCCAGTGAATCTCTTCGGAGGCGTCTCCGAGCACGCTCTGTCCTACCGAGAGCAGCACGACGATTGCCCAAAAGGCGGCAATCAGCCCCCACTCCAGGCGGCTCGGCCATTTAGACCCCGAACGGTCTGTCATTGCAGGATTGAACCCGAGAGGGAAAAGTGGTCAGTGAACACGGGCCGGCCGTGGGCCTGTTCGGGACGAAGCAAATGACTACTCCGGAGGCGGGCACGTGTTCATCCCGTCCGCTGCAAAGCCGGTCGGCTGCGTCTCCCGTTGCGGGGGGGCGGTGGAGCGGGCTGGGCTCCGGCCACATGCCGTCCCGAAGGGTCGCCCGACGGTTCGCCCGGCCCGAAAAGAGAAGGGCGTCCTGACCCCGGTCGGTCATGCGAGAGAATCGCTGGAACAGTGCGCACCCTTCACATGGAGGAGGGGAAGGGAAGATTCAGTTCATTCTACGAAGCGCACCTGCACGATGCGGCCTGCACCTCCAGTTCGGCTTGGATCTGCAACATGCACCTCACGGCCATGAATTGCACCGCCGAGGGGCGATGACACTGGGCGTTGGCGGTCGGGGCGAAACGTTCGTCGACATGCTCGTTCAACCCCGACCGAAGCGGCTATCCCGCTGTGGGCCAGTGGGAGGGTCTCTCGTACGAAGACGGAGAGGAGGGCCGTCGCCGACGACCACGCACGGACTGAGACTGCCCATGATCGGATCGGCCCTCCGCCGCGGAGGTGCCTTCATGCTGCTGGGATTGCTCCTCTTCACCGGGTGCCTGCCGTACAGCTGCCAGCGCCAGGCCGACGAGGCCCTCTACCCGAGCGACTCCCTCTCGCGACGGATCGCTCAAAATACTCCGGCCGACACCCTGGATTCGCTGTGGGCCACTACGGGGACGGAGGCGCACCCCCTGACGCATCCCCGGACCGTCCGGTTCGCAGACGGAGGCGAACTTGCCGTCAGCGACGTGGAACGAAACAGCCTGTTCCGCTTTGCGGCCAACGGGAAGCTGAGACGCGAGCTCAGCAACGAAGGGTTCCGCACGCCGTACCTCGTCGGCACTCGGGGAGACACATTGGTCGTCTTCAACGCCGGAAATAACCGGATCGATCGCGTCGCCCAGGGGCGGCGCGTCGGCGCCTCTGTGACGTACGAGCGGCCCGCCCCCGAGACGCTCGTCTACATGCTGGCCACCGACACCACGCTGTACGCGAAAGTGGTGGGGCGGGAGACAGACTCGTTCGTGGCGCGGCTCAGCGAGAAGGGAAGAGTGGAGGCCCGCGCCCCGCTGCCGGGGCCGCACTGGCGGTATGCGGGCTTCTTGCGCGTGTGGGCGGACACGCTGGTGAGCCTGTCGGGCTTCCGGCCCGTAGTGAACCTCCTGCCGCGCAACTTTCGGGACGGAGCGACGCCGGACAGCCTGGCGCTCGTCGGGTTCGACTCGCCGATGCTCGAGCGGCGCTACGCCTTTGGCCAGGGCGACGCTACGGAGGCGCCGCTCCTGACCCCCGCTGCGGCGCCGGTCGGAGATACACTGTTCGTGCTCAACCTGCGTCCCGGCTGGGTCCAGATCGACGCCTACGACCGGAGCGGCCGCCTCCAACGACGTCTCGTAGAGCGCCATGACGCGGGCAATCCCGACTTCTACCCGCTCGACCTCGACGCACGGCGCACGGACGAGGGCTACGTCTTTGCCGTCACGATCCGGTCCCCCACCCCTCGGCTGGAGGTGTTTCGGTGGACCCAGGCCTCTATGGCGGGGTGACGAGTCCTCCATTCGCGAGCGGGCCTGCCCACCAAAGAGGCGACGAGGGCTCTACTACAGCGTCAACTACGATTTTGCGAAACGGAACGCAATCTCAAAACCCACGGCTGTCGAGATCGAAGCGATCTGTCTAGGGTTTTAAGGTTGCGTGCTGATTGGAACCAAGAATGAGCGTTGGCAGAGCCCTACGGATAGAATCGTAAGCCGACGCCCCCGCCGACGCTGAAGTCGGTGGCAGGAACGACCGAAAGCCGCGGCGTCACCTGGGCGAAGACCTCGAAATGTTCTGCAAACGCGTAACTGAGGCCGACACGGCCGCTCGGGCCGATGGTCGCCTCTCCTTGCCCGAATTCATCGTCGTTCGGGTCATCGCCGAAGACACCGATGAAGGCGCCCGGCCCGATGAACCACTCAAGGTCGCCTTCTTCAATGTTTTCGACGTCTCGAGACGTATGAAACTGCGCGTGGATGTTGAAAAGGAAGAAACTGTCGCGTGCGTCCCAGGCTCCCAAGAAGTCGTAGGAGGCGGCTCCGGCGTTGTAAAACTTGAGGGTAACGCCTGTTGGGGCTCCAACCTGACCTCCGACGCCGAGGGATCCGGATACGCGTTGGGCCTGAGCCGGGAGGGAGGCGGCGCAGAGACCCATGACGAAGAGGACAGCGAAAACAGTGCGCGGATACGAAGAAACCATTGTAGAGAAGGAAGGAATGGAGAAGTGCACGTTAGAGAACCGCCGTCGGACGTCACCGGGCGGCGGAAGTCGGCACGTCCAATGTCACCATTTGCCGCCTCGAATGCAACCCTCAGAGCGACTTCCCAGGGATTTTGAGATCGCTTCAGAGCCCAACGAATGGGCCTCGACACGTCACTGAGCGTCAGGACCGGAATTTGACCGAACCCTTCGGCTCCTCCATCCGTGTTGCCTCAAAAGGGGAAACCAGAGGGCCAGTCAGCGTGCGTAGCGCAAAACGAGGTCCTTCCTTTCCTAAGAGCGCTCCCGCACGACGTGGGACCCGCTGATTGAACATCCATCCCCGAACGGGCGGACGCGGCTGATCTCTTAGGGCGCAAGCCTGGTTTCTGACCGGGCCGTCCCGTACTGATGAGGACACATCTTCGGTCCCGAGAACGACCCTGACTCCGTCTCCCGGTATGCTCCGTCTTTTCCTTTATGGGCTTGCTGGTCTCTTGGGCCTAGCTCTCCTCGGCTACTTTACTGTGGCCGCCCCGATCGCCGACGCCCGATACAATACCGCTCAGGCCGAACCGCCCTACGACGAGGCCTCCGCCCGCGCAGAGACGATCCACGATACTCTCCTGATTGCGGACCTGCACAATGACCTTCTCCTCTGGCCCCGCGATCCGCTGCAGCGCTACGACCGCGGTCATACCGACATTCCGCGCCTCCGCGAGGGCGGGGTGGGCCTCCAGGTCTTCGCCGCCGTCACACAGTCGCCAATGGGGCGCAGCTACCAAGGCACCGAGGCGGGCGCGCTCGACCAGATTCCCTTCCTCGCCGCCGCGCAGCGCTGGCCGGTAGCCACCTGGACGAGCCGCCGAGCCCGGGCCCGCTACCAGGCCCGAAAGCTCCGCCGCGCGACGGCTCGCGACGACAAGCTGATGCTGCTCCGCACCCAGGCCGACCTCGACCTATTGCTCGCCCGTCGGGACGACAATCCGGCGGTGATGGGCACGCTTCTGGCCATCGAGGGGCTGCACGCCCTGGAAGGCAACGTCGCGAACGTCGACACGCTCGTGGCCGACGGCTACCGCATGATGAGTCTCACTCATATGTTCGACAACGCGCTCGGCGGCTCGTCCACCGGCATCGAAAAGGGGGGGATTACCGACTTCGGCGCTCAAGTGCTCGATCGGTTGGAGGCCCGCGACGTGACCATCGACCTCGCTCACGCCTCCGAGGCACTCATCGGCGACGTGCTGGCGCGGACCGACGGGCCGGTCGTGGTCAGCCACATCGGCGTGCGGGCCACCTGTGGGAGCCCGCGCAACCTGAGCGACCGGCACATCCGGGCCGTCGCCAAACGGGGGGGCATCATTGGGATTGGGCTGTGGGAGAGCGTGGTCTGCGGGTCCACGGCGGCCGCTACCGCCGAGGCGATGCGCCACGTCGCCGACCTGGTGGGCACCGAGCACGTGGCCCTCGGCAGCGACTACGACGGGACGGTGTCGGTGCCGTTCGACGCGACGGGACTGCCGCTGCTAACGGAGGCGCTCCTGAACGAAGGGTTTGCGCCAGGCGAGATCGAGCAAATCATGGGGGGGAACGTCCGCCGTGTACTGCATCGAACCCTTCCGGCGGCGGAGTAGCAGCGCTCGGCAGGGCGTCGAGCCCTCATCGTCATTGTCGTGCATGCTGGACAGCCCTATGCGACACGTTCTTCTCAGC
>PXTN01000122.1 GCA_003022565.1 Bacteroidetes bacterium QS_3_64_15
CAGAGAAGGTCCGGAGCCTCACCTGTTGGGACTGGATCGAGAAGGCGCTAACACAGCTATCCGACAGACAGGCCACTCTTCGTTAGGCAATTGGTATTAGTCTACATGTTGATCCTCACGTTTGGGTTCTTAGGGCTTGCCTTTCTTGCAGTCCTCCTGATGTGGGTAGCTCCTGCGAGACGAGGGTCGGCTGTCGGGGACACGAATCAACACTTCCTGTCGACGTTGGAGAAGTGCATGTCTGCCCCTGAGTCTACCGTTTCTCACGCCGAGGCGCCTGGGGGCATCGGGCTATGGGTTGCGACGATTGTGAGCTACGTGGTAAGCCCCCTCGCCCTACCCCCAATCGTGTACGGGACGGTGTTGGTGCACGTGGGGGCGCCCCCTCTTGACGTGGTTCGGGGCGTGGGCATTGCGCTCGTGTTTCTGGCCCTTGTCCCATTTCTCCACGTAGGCTAGATGCGGCTCGAAGGGCGCATCGGGTCTTTTGAGATCCGGGATCGCGCAAAACGCACCGAGCCATTCCTCGTGGTGCTTGGGGCCGGGGGAGTAGCCTTCGCAATCGTGTGGGGCATGGAGATGACGGGTCGACGCTTGATTGCAGCCCTGCTGGGGTGCCACGTGATCAACACGAGCCTTTTGTTTCTCATCACCACGCGGTGGAAGATTTCAGTTCACTGCGCGTCGGTGGCGGGCGCCGTGGCGACGCTTACGTTTGCCCATCATCACGTGCCGGGGACTGTGCTCGACGCGAGCCCCGTGGACGGCTTGCTCTTAGGCGGAGGGACCGTGCTCGTGCTGGCAACCCTTTGGGCACGGGTGCGGAGCCAGGCGCACACGCTCGGGCAGGCAGTGGCCGGAACGGGGCTGGGTCTCGCTCCCTACGTGGAGCTGTATGCCCTCGCGCAGTGGGTGGGGTTGTAGCACTGTGGAACTTTCGGGGAGCGAATCGAATCATATGGTGTTGCCTCGTTTTGCAACACCCGAGACGGCACGCTGACCGCGACAGTCGTCCGGTTGCCCCGACCCTTCGTCGCTCTGTTGACCAACCCGCCTGTGTCCTCTGCTCGACTGATACAGTTTTCATCGCCCCTCGAACACACTCACTCTTCTGCGATGCGCTTGTATCGCGTTTTTCTCCTTGGGGCATGCTGTCTTCTGGGGGCCGCCTCTGCTCAGGCCCAAACGTGGGGCACCGTCGCGGGCACCGTCACGGATTCGGTCGACGGGGCGCCGCTCCCCGGCGTGACGGTGCTGGTTCGGGGCACCGACTTTGGCACGGCCACGGACGCCGACGGCCGCTACAGTCTCGAACTCCCCACCGGCCGCTACGTCCTGCGCTTTTCGGCGATCGGCTTCTCGACGCACCTCGACTCGGTGACGGTTGCCGAGGAGCCAACCCGGCTCGACGTGACCCTCGCCTCAACGGTAATGAAGTTGGACGGGGTGACGGTCACAGAGGCCGACGTGCCCGACCGGCCCGGGGTCTACAAGGTGGACCCGGAGGACGTCCAAAACATTCCCACGCCGTTCAAGGACGGCTTCCGCGCCCTCAAAACCACGCCGGGCGTGGCCACCAACAACGAGCTCTCCCAGCAATACTCGGTGCGCGGGGGTGGCTACAACGAGAATCTCGTCTTCATCAACGGATTCGAGATCTTCTTCCCGTTCCGCCCCCGGCAGGGCGAGCAGGAGGGCTTGGGCCTGATGAATCCGGCCCTCGCGTCGGACATCACGTTCTACACCGGCGGGTTCCCGGCCAAGTACGGGGGCAAGCTCTCCTCGGCGCTCGACGTGCAGTACGCTCAGCCCGACGACCAGTCCCTCACCGGATCGGTCGACGTCTCTACGCTCGACGCCAGCGTGCACGCACAGTCCTCCACGCTCGACGGCGACTTGGGATGGGCGTTCGGGGCGCGGTACGCACAGCCGAGCCGATTCTTCGGGACTCAGGATCTGAAGGGCGACTACAGCCCCCGCTTCCGGGACCTTCAGGGCGCGATCACCTATCGCCTCTCGGATCGGGTCTCGCTGGAAGCCCTCGGCATCTGGGCCGACAACACCTTCAAGCTTGAGCCGGAAGAGCGGACCACGTACTTTGGGGTCATCAGCCTTGATTCGGACCGCCCCTCCGACTTCAAGGCGCTCCGCTCCACCCTCACCGGGGCGCGGCAGGACGGCTACACCACGACGTTCGGCGGTGCGCGACTCCGCACGGACGTTACCGATCGGCTCACACTCGAACACGACCTCGCCTATTTCGACACGCGTGAGACGGAGCAGTTCGACATCGAGAGCAATCAGCGAGTGTGCCAGGTGGATCCGACGGGCGGGGCCAATTCCGCAAATTGCTTTCTTCAAGGCGAGTCTACAGTCACTCGATTCGCCGACAATGCCGTAAACGTGCGGCGCCGCACCGGCCGCGGCCGCTACGAGTGGACGCTCGGGCGGCAGGTGCTCAAGGGCGGCTGGCACGTGCGCGACCTGCACTTCGACGACCGGCTCAAAGAGAAGACCGTAATCGACGGCAGGCGGGAAAGTAATGACGACGACCGGACGTTCGAGCCTGTGCACGTCCGAATCGATAGTCTTCGGGACGAGGCCTCCTTCAACGAGCACCAGTTCGGGGCCTACCTGCAGGACGCTGTGGACGTGCTCCCGACTAAAAACCGACTTACCGTCACCGGGGGGCTGCGGGCGGATTATTTCTCGTTTAACGACGAGTGGACCCTCTCGCCTCGCCTGTCGGGCCGGTTCACAGCCAGCGATCGTCTCACTCTCACCGGCTCTTGGGGCATCTACTACCAGCAGCCCACCTACCGAGAGCTTCGGGGCACGCCGGAGGACGAGCAGACCATCGACAAGGCCCTCAACCGCAATATCAAGTCGCAGCGGTCGATCCAGTACGTGCTGGGGGGCGAGTATTTTTTGCCGGAGAAGCGCCTCTACCTGCGGGCGGAGGCATACTACAAGGACCTGGACGACCTCATCTCCTACACCATCGAGGACGTGCGCGTCAACTATTCCGGCGAGAACGACGCCAACGGGTACACCTACGGCCTCGACCTCCAGTTGCGGGGCGAGTTTGTGCCGGGGCTCGATAGCTGGTTCAACTACAGCTACATGGTGTCCCGCGAGCGATTCAAGGCGGCGCACCAGAGCGAATACAATCAGGGCCTCGTGCCCCGCCCCGCCGACCAGCGACACACGTTCTCAGCCTTCCTGCAGGATTACGTGCCGGGCGACAAGTCCTGGAAGCTTCACATGCGCCTCCTCTACGGAAGCGGATTGCCGTATACGCCTACCAATCCGGGGCCTGAGGTCGCTGACGGCGTACAGACGCGGGTTCCGGCCGATCGGATGAGCGGTCGTCTCCCGGCCTATCGGCGGGTGGACGTGGGGGCGACGAAGCGCATCGAGGTGCTGGAGAACGGCATCGGTACGCCCGTCCATCTCGAGCTTACGCTGGAGGCGCTCAATCTCTTCGACATGGACAACACCGTGGACTACAGTTGGACGCAGGACTTCAACCGAGTGCCCAAGCGGCTTACCCCCCGCACCCTGAATGCCCGCCTCCACCTGACGTTTTAGGGGCTTGTGCCTACGGCTGGTCGGCCGGTTCCGTGCTCCCTCTCTCCCATTCTCCCTTTCCCAGACGCTAAACGACCACGCCGTCGGCGTACTCTTCGGAAGCGTTTGCACGGCTCAGTAGGAACCGCCCACACTTCTCCTCGCCTCGCATGGATCGCCCCCTGGTTCCCCCCGACGAGATTGAGGCTGTGGCCCGTCGCTTCGAGGTCTTGGGAGAGCCGGTCCGCCTGGAACTGCTCAGTGTGCTTCACGAGGCGGGCGAGCAGACCGTCGGAGAGATTGTGGACGCGACGGGATACCGGCAGCCCAACGTCAGCAAGCACCTCAGCGCGATGGCGGAGGAGGGCCTGCTGGTGCGGCGGCGCGACGGGGTGCACGTCTACTACGCCCTCGACGACCCGACCCTCGGCGCTCTCTGCATGCTCGTGTCCCGGCGCCTGCAAGCGGAGGCGGAAACTTGAACGGTCGATCCGAGGATCTCCGTTCGGCGACGCCGGCCGACGGGGCACAAAGCGATGAGGGCGATGGGAGGGTAGCATCAGAACGTGACATCATGAGGTAGAACGCTCTCGGGCAGAACGAATGAGAACGCTGGCGCTGCTCAAAACACTGGTACTTGCGATCCCTCTGCTTCTTTCCCTCAACCCCTGATTCGCATAGCGTACATACGGTATATATGCCCGACAAAACGCCCCGCGATTCGTCTCACGAGGACCCGCCTCAGTCCGGGCCGGACTTGTACACGTTTGGTTCGGCTCCCACCCCACCCATTCCACAGCCGGGCCAGACGACGCTGCAACGAACGTTGTAGGGCGAATACCAGCCAGAAGGATATCGGCCACGGAAGACACGGAAATGCACACGGATTCCTCGTATTTGGTATTACTCTCTTATACTTTGAGATAAAAATTAGAATTATGCATCTAAGAGTCGCTATCACTATGGTTTTTCTTCTGATGATTGCCTCAACGGCGTGTACGGAGCAGTCCAATGACGTCCGTTCCGGCCCGGAGTCGGCTCGTGCTGCAGAAACGAATGATGCAGAAATGAATGATCAGGGCTTCCGGCCGCTGTTTGACGGCGAGACGCTTGAGGGGTGGAAACGCCACGAGAATCTGCCCGGTGAGCAGAATCAGGGGGGAAAGTGGGAGGTCGTAAATAAGGCAATCGTAGGCGACCAGGATCCCCCCGGTTATGGAGGATTTCTTGTTACAACCGATGAGTACGAAAATTTCGTGCTGAAAATGGAGTCGAAGCTAGACTTTCCGGTTGACAGCGGGATCTTTTTGCGGATGGGCAAAAAAGGCGAGAGCCACCAGGTCACGCTTGATTATCGCCCCGATGGAACCATGGGCGCCGTCTACATGGCGTTCATGCAGGGATTTGTGGATAAAGTCAATGCCACTGAGAGATTCAAGAAAGGCAAGTGGAATGACCTTAAGGTACGCATTGAGGGCCACCCGGCACGTATTCAATTCTGGCTCAATGGAGAAAAAGTCACCAACTTTAACCATACGGAGAAGACCACCGAAGGAGCTCCTGAGCAGGGGTATATAGGTCTTCAAGTTCATGGAGGGGACAATTACAAGGTAGGAAATAAAGTTCGTTTTCGGAATATTAAGATCAAGGAGTTAAAGTAACCGAAGCTGCGGAGTGTAATCATTTTTTCAATGCCTGTCCCGACTGCTGTCGGGGATGCAGTGGGAACGGTGTGACCGACACTCCGGGGGGCCTCTGTCTTGTCGAAGAAAGACAGATCATCGCTTTCGCCCTAGCACTGACGAGAGCGTGCTCACGGCCATCATGGGCCGCGAGGCGGCCTACACTGGGCAGGAGATCAATTGGGACGACGTGCTCAACGCGGAGCTGAACCTTGTCCCCGAGACCTTTCAGTTTGGGTCGGTCCCGATTCCCGACGTGGCGGCCCCAGGCGAGACTACGCTCAACCGGTCCGGGCCCCTCAGTTCGGCGAAGACGGCGAGCTCGTAGGAGGGTTGGTGCTCTCCATGATGGAGTGGGGGCGGGGCGGCCTTACTCGTACCGGCACGACGACGGGTTGGGCTTCACGTAGTACGCCTCGTAGTTTGTGGCGTCCGGGTCGGTGCAGCCCTTCAAGTTCAGGACCTCGACCTTTTCGTGGCGAACGGGCACGTACGCACGCACCAGACTGCAGGCTTTCTCGGCTCCGTGCTCCCAGTCCATGCCGCTGTCCTCCCACTCGAGGGCAACGGGGCGGATCCGTGTCGGTTTTGACCACCGCCGTCAGCGTTCATGGGGCCATGAGGCTGTCCAGGGATGGAAGCTTGTTGTCGGGGATGCGCTTCTCTGGAAGCTCGTCCAGAGGACGGGGAAGGAGAAACGACATCGAGATCGCACAGTGGCGTGATGGGGGAGACGCATCACCGCAGTGAGTCGTTGCGTCTACGGGAGCGACGAACCGAGGGCGGTAGAAGATGTAGTCGACCTTGTGAGCCGGATCGTGGGCCGGATACGTCGCCACAGATCTACCCGTGAGGCGAGCCCCTTCAGGGGAGAGCGCAGGCTGGAGGCCGGTTCCCCGCAACAGGATCTCCATCGTATCGTCGCTGGACGACGCGGGGAGCGTCGCGGGCATGACGCTATTGAGGCTTCCGATCAGGAGGATCGGGAAGCCCTGCTGTGCGAGGCGACGATAGAATCGATTCACGACGCGAGCCTGCTCTTCGCGGACGCCCACGTCGGAGGCGTGCAGGCGAGCGTTCATGACCAGCAGCGGCCAGCCGCCGATGTCGACGGCCGTTACCTGCAGCAGCGACGAGGGGGACAACCACCCCTCCCAGAACGACTGCGCGGAGCGGGGGAGCTCTCGACGAACGTGCCGACGGAGGGGAAACCGACTGAGAAGGGCCTGGTCGGACGCAGTGGCACCCTCCCAAAATGGAAGTGGGAAGCGGCCGTCCGGCCCAACCGCCCGTCCAACTGCCGTGAAGCCCAATCGGGGTGCGATCGTATCGAGCGGGGGCACGGGGGCGGGGCGCGCCGCGCCAAGCTTAATCCCCTGGATACCGGCGACGTCGGGACTCACCTCCCGGATAAGGTCGATCGCCTCATCCATGCGTTCGTCGGCGGAAGGAGGTGTGCCGTCAACAGGCGCGTCGCTCGGGAGATCAGAACCGAACCCGAGGTTGTAGGTCATGACCGTGAAGGTGTCTCGGTCCGCTGGGGCGGAAGGCACCGCATACGTCGTCCGTCGCTCGAATTCGGTCCCGGAACGCCGGCCCAAATCGCCCCAGAGAAGAACGGCCCAAACCCCAAGAGCCAGTACGCCAACGAGGCCGGCGATCACGGAGAACGTGCGGTTCATGCGTCGCGGATTGGGTGCATAGGCTGCGGGGATGGAGGCCTTCACTCGAGAACAGAAAGCGAGGGCAAAAAAGAAGGGGCCTGACCGGACACGTCGGCGCCTGGTCAGGCCCTCTTCACTGCTCGATGTTGTCCGGTTCCGACCGGGGAACAGATATTACTGGGGCACGCCGTCCCCGCAGCCCGGGTACTCTGGGTTCTGCTTCAGATTCGGATTTACACTGATCTGGTCGTCGGGAATCGGAAACAGGGCCCGGCACGGGGCCGAATTGGTTTTGAATCGCCAGGGCCCTGTGAACGAGGGCGCGTTCGGCGTGTCCACGTGGGTTTGATCGTGGGCAAACTCGTACCGGATCTGGTCCTGCCGGCGGAGCATTTCGAAGTGGAATTCGAAGCCGCGTTCCTGCAGAATCAACTGGTACATCTCGGACACCGAGCCGGGAGGAGAGCCGAGGGCGTCTGCACCGGTCCGGGTACGGACCATGTCGAACGCGGCGACGGCTTCGCCTGTTGGGCTCCCATTCGCGGCCGTCAGGGCCTCGGCTTTGATCAAGTACATCTCCGCGAGTCGGAAGAGCGGGAAGTCATTGCCCATGTTCGACCCCTGCGCGCCAGGGTCAAGCTCAAACTTCAACGGACGTGCGCCCGGGTTTTCCAGGTCGGGCTCGTCCCCTTCCAGAATAATCGACGGAATTTCAGGGGTAAAGTCGACCTGGACGTCGGAGTTGCGGGCCGTCACCGGCTCCGAGTCGGTGTTACTGAAGCAATTGTCTCCGTAACATCCATCGCTGGGACTGGCGTACTGCGGACCCGCCATGAACTGGTTTTTTCGGACCTCATTGTTGCCGACGTTATCGTAGGAGTCATAAAACTCGGCGATAGTGGTGAAGCCGTTCCAGGGCCCGGCCTTCCACGGCTGGTTGTAGTGCAACATCGCCTGCTGTTTTTGAAAGCCCTGCCCGTCCTTCGCGTTGTACGTGGCCGCGAAAATGATCTCGCTCGACCCAAAGTTGTCGGCCGCGAAGTTGGCGTAGTAGTCGGACTCGAGCGAGTAATTGGGCGAGTTGAGCACTTGATCGGCGGCGGCGATAGCCTCGCTGTAGAGCTCCGGGCCGTTCCCGAGCTCGCTTACGCCCGACCCGTCCGGCCCGCCGATGGGCACGGCGAAGACCTCCGCGTTGAGGAGCATGCGCGCCAGCAGGGCGTATCCGGCGCCGCGCGTGGCCCGTCCGTACTCGATGTCGCTCTGGGGCGGCAGGTCGGCGAGCGCCGATCCCTCAGCCGGACTGTTGATGTCACTTGCGGAAATGTTGTCGGACGTCACGCCCACCAGTTCTTGAAGAATGAAGTCGTAGACCTCTTTGCGGGTGTTCTGCGCGGGCGGGTTATCGGTCGAGATTTCGGCCTGCGTGGGGAAGTCGTAGGTCTCATTTCCCTCCTCCACGACGATCGGCACGCCGCCGAAGAGGTCCATGAGCCAGTAATAGTAGTACGCCCGCATAAACCGCATCTCGGCGGAGAATCGGCTCGCCTCGGCGTCCGAGAGGGCCTCCGCGGCGGCAACCGAGCTGATCACGCTGTTGGTCCGCGAGATGCCCGTCTGAAAGTTATTCCACGTCGGATTGAGATCCGGATGGGTGGCCGACCACGCATGCTGCGTCAGTCGACGCCACTGCCCCCCGTCCGCCCAGTCTCCCCCTCGGGTGGGGACCATGGTTTCGTCGCTACTGTGCTCGGACAGGTTGAGCGGCGCAAACTGGAAGCCGCGCAATGGGGCGTAGGTGGCGGCCGCCACCGAGCGGAACTCCTCGGCGTTCGACGGAAAGGAGCCCTTCTCGATCTGACCGAAGGTTTCCTGGTCTAGCTGAGAGTCGCATCCCGAGAGCACGAACGGAAGAACGACGATGGAGAAGAGGACTGCGAAGCGCGCCCCCCATCTCGTACGTACGGAGTCAAAAGTCATAAGTCTGCCAGGTTGAGTTCAAGTTGATGCAGGGCGGGGGACGCAATGATCTAGATTCCGACTTCGACCCCTAGCGTGAAGGTCCGCTGACGCGGATAGCTGGTGTAGTCGATTCCACGCGACGGGGTGGACAGGGTACGGAATCCGAGTCCCTCGCCGCTCACATTCGTGTTCAGCTCCGGGTCATATCCGCTGTAGGGCGTGAGGACGAAGAGGTTCTGCGCCGAGACGTAAACCCGGGCACGCCGGAGACTGAATCGACTCGGATTCGGGAGGTTGTATCCCACCGTCAGCTTGTCCAGACGCAGGAAGGACGCGTCCTCGACCCATCGGGACGAGAAGGCCGGGGAGTGGTTGGCGTTAGTCCCGTCGTTGAGCGTCTCCTTCGTGACGTTGAGGCGCCCGACGAGACTCTTTGTTGTCAGCTCCGCCGCGGTGTTGTTGAAGAGGTCCCGTCCCTGCTCACCGCGGAAGAAGGCATTGGCGTCGAAGCCCTGGTACCGGAAGCGGAGACTGAAGCCGTACGAGATATCGGGCACCACATTTCCGATAAACTGGTCCGTCGCCGCGTTCTCGTCGGTTGTCGTCCCGTCTTCGGCCTCGTACACCTCTTCGCCATTGTCGTTGATGCGGACGAACTTCGGTCCGTAGAAGGACCCGATCGGGTGGCCGGGCGC